>NZ_LOYC01000065.1:0-626 GCF_001524725.1 Burkholderia sp. MSMB1072 | reverse complement strand
GTCGCCATGCAGCGCTGGCCGGCCGCGCCGAAGCCCGCGCCGACGAGCGCGTTGATCGCCTGCTCGCGGTTCGCGTCGGGCAGCACGATCGCGTGGTTCTTCGCACCCATCATCGACTGCACGCGCTTGCCGTGCTGGCCGCCGAGGTTGTATACGTGCGTGCCGACCGCCGTCGAACCGACGAACGAGATCGCCTTCACGAGCGGATGCGTGCAGATTGCGTCGACGACTTCCTTGCCGCCATGCACGACGTTCAGCACGCCTTTCGGTATGCCGGCCTCGAGCGCGAGCTCGACGAGTTCCATCGTCGACATCGGGTCCTGCTCCGACGGCTTCAGCACGAACGTGTTGCCGCACACGATCGCCATCGGGAACATCCATAGCGGGATCATCGCGGGGAAATTGAACGGCGTGATGCCCGCACACACGCCGAGCGGCTGGCGCAGCGTGTAGGTGTCGACGCCGCCCGCGACGTTCTCCGCGAATTCGCCCAGTTGCAACGTGCCGATCGAGCATGCGTGCTCGACCACTTCGAGGCCGCGGAAGATGTCGCCTTCGGCGTCGGGAATCGTCTTGCCCTGCTCGGCCGTCAGCGTCTTCGCGATGCGTTGCTGGTTCGCGCGCAC
>NZ_LOYC01000064.1:0-40468 GCF_001524725.1 Burkholderia sp. MSMB1072 | reverse complement strand
TCGCCTTCGGCGTCGGGAATCGTCTTGCCCTGCTCGGCCGTCAGCGTCTTCGCGATGCGTTGCTGGTTCGCGCGCACCAGATCCTGGAACTTCAGCATGATGCGCATGCGCGCGGCGATCGGCGTGTTCTTCCACGTCGCATAGGCGGCGTGCGCGGCCTGCACGGCCGCGTCGACTTCCGCGACGGTCGCGAACGGCACGCGCGCGAGCACCTGCTGCGTCGCCGGGTTGACGACGTCGCGCCACTCGTCGGTGGCGGACTCGACGAAGGCACCGTCGATCAGCAGCTTGACCGTCGGCACGTCTTGCCCCGTACGGGGCGTCGGATTCGCGTTCATCAGAGCACTCTCCTTGCAGTGGGTCGCGGCGTAGCGGCATGCCGCCGCGCGACCGGTTCGATTCGGCTGCGGGCGACGGCCGCGGCATGCGGCTCGCATGGCCCGCGATCGGTCATTTCAGTTCGGCGGCGAAATCCTCTTCCCAGTATTCGCCGGGCATGCGCGCGGTCGCGTCGTCGCCGCGCTCGATCTCGCGGCGGCGCAGCTCGACGCGGCGGATCTTCCCCGAGATCGTCTTCGGCAGCTCCGCGAATTGCAGGCGGCGAATGCGCTTGTACGGCGCGAGCTTCTCGCGCGAGAAACGGAAGATCTCCAGCGCGAGCGCGGGGCTTTCCTCGTAGCCCTGGCGCAGTGTGATGAAAGTCTTCGGCACCGACAGCCGTACCGGGTCCGGGCTCGGCACGACGGCCGCCTCGGCGATCGCCGGATGCTCGATCAGAACGCTCTCGAGTTCGAACGGGCTCAGCCGGTAGTCGGACGACTTGAACACGTCGTCCGCGCGGCCGACGTACACGTAGTAGCCGTCGTCGCGACGCATCGCGATATCCGACGTGCGGTAGTGGCCGTCGCGCATCGCATGGGCCGTCGCGTCCGGATTGTTCGCATAGCCGTTCATCAGCCCGACCGGGCGCGCGGCGCCATCGCCGAGTGGCAGCGCGACCTCGCCTTCGCTGACGGGCGCGCCGTCCGGATCGAGCAGCGCGATCCGGTAGCCGGGCAGCGGCCGGCCCATCGACCCCGCGACCACCGGCTGGCCCGGTGAGTTGCCGATCAGGCAGGTCGTCTCGGTCTGGCCGTAGCCGTCGCGAATCGAGATGTTCCACGCCTTCTTCACGCGCTCGATGATCTCGGGATTCAACGGCTCGCCCGCGCCGACGATCTCGCGCAGCTTCACGTCGAACGACGCGAGCGGCTGCTGCACGAGCATGCGCCATACGGTCGGCGGCGCGCACAGCGTGGTCACCCGGTATTTGACGAGCGCATCGAGCACGACCTTCGGCTCGAAGCGCGCATAGTTGAACGCAAACACGCACGCCTGCGCATTCCACGGCGCGAAGAAGCAGCTCCACGCATGCTTCGCCCAGCCGGGCGAGCTGATGTTCCAGTGGATGTCACCCGGCTGCAGGCCGACCCAGTACATCGTCGACAGATGGCCGACCGGATAGGTGCGATGCGTATGCTCGACGAGCTTCGGCTTGGACGTCGTGCCCGACGTGAAGTACAGCAGCATCGGATCGTTCGCGTGCGTGACGGCGTCCGGCTCGAACGCGGCGCTCGCCGCATAGCCGTCGTTCATCGCGAGCCAGCCCGCGCGCGGCGCGCCGGCGACGATCTTTTGCGCGAGGCCGAGATCGGGTTGCTCGAACTTCGCGGTTTCGTTCTCGTCGACGATCGCGTATTTCGCGCCGCCGATCCGCACGCGGTCGCGCACGTCGTCGGGCGACAGTTGCGTGGTGGCGGGCAACACGATCGCGCCGAGCTTCATCGCGGCCAGCATCGCGTCCCACAGCTCGACACGGTTCGGCAGCATCAGCAGAATGCGGTCGCCGCGCACGACGCCGATCGAGCGCAGCCAGTTCGCGATCCGCGACGAACGCTCGGACATCTGCGCGAACGAATACGGATCGCCCGTGCCGGTCGCCGCATCGACGATCCACAGCGCGGGCTGGTCGTTGCCGCGCGCCATCGGGTCGAAGTAGTCGAGCGCCCAGTTGAACGCATCGAGCACCGGCCATTCGAACTCGCGGTACGCGGTGTCGTAGTCGGTGCGATGGCGCAGCAGGAAGTCGCGTGCATCCAGGAATGCCTGTACCGTCATGTGTCGTCTCCGTCCAGTCTCCATGCCCAGCGGTCAACCGGCGCATGTGCCGCAGCACATGCCCGGCTCCGTGTTGCACGGCGCACGGTCACGTCGTTGCGTGCCGCGTTCGCCGCGCTGCCCTCGTGCCCTGCGTGATGCCGTCGTCGGCGCGACCGTCGCGACTCAAAGCTGTCGCGCGATCACCATCCGCTGCACTTCGCTCGTGCCTTCGTAAATCTGCGTGATGCGCGCGTCGCGATAGTGACGCTCGACTTCGTAATCGACCAGATAGCCGTAGCCGCCGTGAATCTGGATCGCGTCCGAGCACACGCGCTCGGCCATCTCGGACGCGAACAGCTTCGCCTGCGACGCTTCCGACAGGCACGGCAGCCCGGCCGTGCGCAGCTTCGCCGCGTGATGCACGAGCAGGCGCGCGGCGTTGATCTGCACGGCCATGTCGGCGAGCTTCTGCTGGATCGCCTGATGCTCGGCGATCGGCTTGCCGAACTGCACGCGCTCGCCCGCATAGCGGCGCGCCTTGTCGAACGCGGCGCGCGCGATGCCGAGCGCCTGCGCGGCGATGCCGATGCGCCCGCCTTCGAGGTTCGACAACGCGATCTTCAGCCCTTCGCCGCGATTGCCGAGCAGGTTTTCTTCGGGAATCGCGCAGTTCTCGAACGTGATCGGGCAGGTGTCGGACGCGCGGATGCCCATTTTCTTCTCGGGCTTGCCGACGATGAAGCCCGGCGTGTCGGTCGGCACCAGGAACGCGGAAATGCCGCGCTTGCCGGCTTCGGGGTCGGTCATGGCAAAAACGATCGCGACGCCCGCGCGCTGGCCGTTGGTCACGAACTGCTTCGCACCGTTCAGCACCCATTTGCCGTCGCGCAATTCGGCCCGCGTGCGCAGGTTGTTCGCCTCGGAACCGGCATGCGGCTCGGTCAGGCAGAATGCGCCGATCACGCGGCCGGCCGCCATGTCGGCCAGCCAGCGATCCTTCTGCGCGGGCGTGCCGAAGCCGAGGATCGGCCCGCAGCCGACCGAGTTGTGCACGCTCATCATCGTCGCGCACGCGGCGTCGCCGGCCGCCACTTCCTCCATCGCCAGCGCGTAGGCCACGTAATCCGTATACGAGCCGCCCAGTTCCTGCGGCACGATCATCCCGAGCAGGCCCAGTTCGCCGAGCTGCGCGACGATCGCGTCGGGCAGGTGCGCGTCGCGGTCCCACTGCGCGGCGTTCGGCGCCAGCATCTCCGTGGCAAAAGCGCGCGCCGCATCGCGGATCATCCGCTGGTCTTCGGTGTAAAGCTCGTCCATGTGCTGCAGTCTCCCGCGGCCGCCGGGCGCGACCGTCCTTGCGTTTCGATGCAACAAGTGTAGGCAAGCACGCGCGACTGTTCGATGCTCGCGTCGCTCATTTACACTGAGCGTTTTTGCCATACCGGCGACACCGATGAAGCAGGAAGACAAGGGAACCGTCGCGATCGGCCTCGTCGCGTACAGCGTCGCGCTGGCCACGCGGCGCGGCGTCGCGGCCGAGCCGCTGCTCGCGCAGGCCGGCATCGCGCCCGCGCTGCTCGGGCAGCCGCGCGCACGCGTGTCCGCGCAGCAATATGGCGCGTTGTGGAACGCCATCGCGCGCACGCTCGACGACGAGTTTTTCGGGCAGGATCGCCACCCGATGCGCAGCGGCAGCTTCATCGCGATGAGCCAAGCCGCGCTGTCCGCCCGCGACGGGCTGCACGCGATGGGGCGCGCGGTGAATTTCATGCACTGCGTGCTCGACGACCTGCACGCCGAACTCGACGCGAACCCGCAGCGCGTGCGGCTGCGTTTCGTGCACCGCAACGGCGCGACGCCCGCGATGTTCACGTACGCGACCTATTTCATCATCGTCTACGGCCTCACCTGCTGGCTGATCGGCCGGCGCATTCCGCTGCTGCACGCGAGCTTCCGTTGCGACACGCCGCCCGCCGATCACGAATATCCGTCGATGTTCTGCGACGACATGCGTTTCAACGAGCCCGATTCGTATGTCGATTTCGATCCCGAATTCGCGACGCTGCCGGTCGTGCAGAACGCGAAGACGCTGAAAACGTTTCTGCGCAACGCGCCGGCCAGCTTCATCGTCAAGTACCGTAACCCGAACGCGCTCGCGCAGCGCGTGCGCGCAGTGCTGCGCGGGATGCCGCCCGCCGCGTGGCCGGGCGCGGGCGGGATGGCCGCGCGGCTGCACGTGGCCGAGGCCACGCTGCGACGCAAGCTGCACCAGGAAGGCCACGCGTACCAGTCGATCAAGGACACGCTGCGGCGCGATCTCGCGTTCGAGGCGCTGGCCGACCCCACACGCACGATCGCCGACGTCGCGGCCGCGACCGGATTCGCGGAGCCGAGCGCGTTCTACCGCGCGTTCCGCAAATGGAGCGGGCGCAGCCCGGCCGACTATCGCGACGAAGTGCTCGCGCGCGGTGGCGGCGCCAGCTGAATCCGGCCGGCGCGGCCGCACCTTCGCGCTTTGCCCCGAAACCGCCTAATCTTCAAGTATCGGGCCCACGCCCTTTCCGCAAGCCGGACGGCACGCGGCCGTGCGCCGCCCGGACGTCCCGATGCGCTTTCACCGTCATGAGCCGCCGCCGGCGCCTGCCGCGCCCGCCGGCCGCCCCCGTCACCCGCTGTCCGCGCGGGTCGCGCGCGCCGCGCTGTTCGCGGCGCTGCTCGTCGTATGCGCCGCGCTCGCCGCGCCGCCACCGGCCGACGCGCCGGCCGCGCGTCCGGTCGTCGTGATTCCCGTCAATGGCGCGATCGGCCCGGCCAGCGCCGATTTCATCGTGCGTTCGCTCGACCGCGCGGCCCGCGAGCACGCGCCGCTCGCGATCGTGCAGCTCGACACCCCCGGCGGCCTCGATACGTCGATGCGGCAGATCATCAAGGCCATCCTCGGCTCGCCGGTGCCGGTCGCCGCGTTCGTCGCGCCGGGCGGCGCGCGGGCGGCGAGCGCGGGCACCTACATCGTCTATGCGAGCCACTTCGCGGCAATGGCGCCCGGCACCAATCTCGGCGCGGCGGCGCCCGTGCAGTTCGGCATCGGCGGCGCCGCGCCGCCGGGCGCGCCCACCGGTGCATCGAGTGCATCCGCCACGGCCGCCGCGCTGCCGACCGACACGCAATCGACCGAGATCCGCAAGGCGATGCAGGACGCTTCCGCGTACATCCGCGGCCTCGCTCAGTTGCGCGGGCGCAATGCGGAATGGGCCGAGCGCGCGGTGCGCGAGGCCGTGAGCCTGTCGGCGAACGAGGCGCGCATACAGCACGTCGTCGACCTGATCGCGCAGGATCCGGCCGATCTCGCGCGCCAGCTCGACGGCCGCGCCGCGACGACCACCGCCGGCACGCTGCATCTCGCGACCGCGCACGCGCCGCTAATCGTGCTCGCGCCCGACTGGCGCAGCCGCTTCCTGGCGATCATCGCCGATCCGAACGTCGCGCTGATCCTGCTGACCATCGGCATCTACGGCCTCTTCTTCGAATTCGCGAACCCCGGTTTCGTGCTGCCGGGCGTCGCCGGCACGATCTGCCTGCTGATCGGGCTGTTCGCGATGCAGTTGCTGCCGGTCAGCTATGCGGGCCTCGGCCTCGTGCTGCTCGGGCTCGGCTGCCTCGTCGCCGAGGCATTCCTGCCGACCTTCGGCGTGCTCGGGTTCGGCGGAATCGTCGCGTTCACGATCGGCGCGCTGATGCTGATCGACACCGACGTGCCCGGCTACGGGATTCCGTGGCCCGTGATCGCGAGCCTCGCGCTCGGCGGCGGGCTGCTCGTCGCGGGCGTGTCGAGCGTCGCGCTGCGCGCGCGGCGCCGCCCGGTCGTGACGGGCGCCGAGGCGATGCTCGGCAGCATCGGCGAAGTCCTCGACGACGGCCTGCATCCGGACCAGCCGAACGACGCGGCCGGCGCGCCGCCGTCGGCCGCCGGCTGGGCGCGCGTGCACGGCGAGCGCTGGCGCGTGGCGAGCAGCACGCCGCTGGCCGCCGGCTGCCGCGTGCGCGTCACCGGCCGCCACGGGCTGACGCTGACGGTCGCGCCGCTCTACGACGTGCCCGCCCCCGCCCATCCCCAGGGAGAACCTCCATGATCGGTTACACGTTCGGCTTCAGCAGCGTCCTGGTCGTCTTCGTCGTGGTGCTCGTCGCGTCGTCGATCCGCATCTTTCGCGAATACGAGCGTGGTGTCGTGTTCATGCTCGGCCGGTTCTGGAAAGTGAAGGGGCCAGGGCTGGTGCTGATCATCCCGATCGTCCAGCAGGTCGTGCGGATCGACCTGCGCACCGTCGTGTTCGACGTGCCGCCGCAGGACGTGATCACGCGCGACAACGTGTCGGTGAAGGTCAACGCGGTCGTGTATTTCCGTGTCGTCGATCCGGAGAAGGCCGTGATCCAGGTCGCGCACTTCTTCGACGCGACGAGCCAGCTCTCGCAGACGACGTTGCGTTCGGTACTCGGCAAGCACGACCTCGACGCACTGCTGGCCGAGCGCGAGCAACTGAACGCGGACATCCAGAAGACGCTCGACGCGCAGACGGACGCGTGGGGGATCAAGGTATCGACGGTCGAGATCAAGCACGTCGACCTGAACGAGACGATGATCCGTGCGATCGCACGACAGGCCGAAGCCGAGCGCGAGCGGCGCGCGAAAGTGATTCACGCGGAAGGCGAATTGCAGGCGTCGGAGAAGCTGCTGCAGGCCGCGCAGCGGCTCGCGCAGCAGCCGCAGGCGATGCAGTTGCGCTACCTGCAGACGTTGACGACGATCGCCGCGGACAAGAATTCGACGATCGTGTTCCCGCTGCCGATCGATCTGCTGGGGGCGTTGCTGGAGCGGTTGGGGGGGAAGCGGGAGGATTAGCGGTGCTGATGTGCGTATGGACGATACCCGGCCATCGTGCAACGGAGCGTGACACGATGGCGGCAGGCGTGGCCCGGTCGCTCAATACCCGGCTTTCCGTTGATGCCTGATCGTCAGGATCGCGACGCCATCATCATCGACCCTGTACATCACCACGTATCCGCTGTCGCCGAAATCGATCAGCCATTCGCGAAAAACCGTATCGAGTTCGTCGACGGGACGGCCGAGCCGGGGCTGTCGAACCAGAACGTCGACGCCAGTACGAATCGCCTTGATCGCACGACGCGCGGCCAGCGGATCCTGGTCGGCGAGAAAACGATGAAGGCGAACAATCGCTTGCTGGGCAGTTCGCGTCCAGATCAGTCGTGACACTCGGGCGGCTCCGCTGCTTCACCGGCCTCGAGCTTCTCGAGATACGCGTCCATCTCCTCGTGCGTCACGTGCAGCCCCGTCGACTGATAGTCTGCCCATGCCTGCATCGCTTCCTGCTTGAACGACTCGCGCTTTTCCTCGCGCGCCACATATTGCGCGATCGCCTCGCGCATGATCCAGTGCGGCGTGCGCCGACGCTGTTCGGCCAGATGACGCACCCGCTCCTGAAGGGCCGGATCGAGTTTGATCGAGGTTGCCACGATAAAAAGTATCCAGAGGTATTACCTTTGAATATTGTAGGTCTGGCCTCGCTCGAAAAGCAATATTGGATCGACACCCCGGCCGCCAGTGCGCTAGAGCCTTCCTTCCATTTCGCCTCTCCATTAGGACAAATCCTCACCCCACGGGGCTAGCGCGTTTTCCGGAACCGTCTATTATCGTTACATTGCTCAATGACACATTAAATGCTGACTGAATAGCTCGTGGTGATGAACACTGGCGGGCGCGTTCCGGATCAGCACCCTCGACGGAGACGCATCATGACCGCCCACCACCCACTGCCGGAAGTCCATCTCGACGAGTTGCCGCAATTCCGCGCGGTCCAGCAGCTCGCGTACCGCTGCGTCGAAACCGTCGGCGCGATGCTGTATCCCGGCATCACCGAGAAGGAAGCCGCGCGCCTCTTGACCGAATGGCTGCAGGACAACGGCGTGCACGACTGGCTGCACAAGCCGTTCGCGTGGTTCGGCGATCGCACCGCGTTCGAGGGCTTCTCCGGCCTCAAGCACATGGGCGGCTTCAATCTCGCGTTCTTCCCGAGCAACCGCCAGCTCGAAACCGACATGCCGGTGATCCTCGACGTCGCGCCGGTGCTCGACGGCATCGTCGCCGATGTCGGCTACGCGCACTGCCTCGGCCGCAACCCGATCCTCGAGCAGTTGCAGGACGACCTGATGGACCATCGCGACATGATCGTGCGGCTCGTGAAGGCGCGCCGGCCGATGGCGGAAGTCGCGCAGGAAGTCGACGCGCTGTGCCGCCGCCAGGGCGTCGAGCCGCGCCACAAGGCCTACCCGTTCAAGGTGCTCGCGCATCGTGTCGCGAAGATCCACAAGCTGTCGAAGCCGCGCTTCGTCGCCCGCTTCGGGCTGAACGCGACGCGCAACCTGCTGCTCGACCAGGGCCGCGCGGCGAAGCAGCAAGGCTGGTCGCCGCTGTGGTCGATCGACCGCCGCTCCGAGCACGCGCCCGTGCCGGGCCTGTGGGCCGTCGAGCCGCATCTCGGCTTCGCCGGCGTCGGCGCGAAATTCGAGGAACTGCTGGTGATCACCGACGACGACGCGTACTGGCTCGACGACGATCTGCCGCACGTGCGCCGCTGGCGCCGCCGCCAGGCCGAACGCGCGCACGCCGCGGCGAACGTGCCGGCCGCCGCCTGACGCAACCGCTCCCGCCTCCCGACTCTCTGAACGACGGACTCACGATGCAGCCTCTTTCCGACGAAGCGCCGCTGGCTCTGTTCGAATCGGTTCACGCCGAAACGGCGGTCGCCTCCGGCGACCTAACGCTCGCGGTCAGGACCTGGGGCGATCCGGCCCGCTCGCCGGTCGTGCTCGTGCACGGCTATCCCGACGACAGCAGCGTCTGGCAGCACGTCGCGCCGCTGCTCGCACGCCGGCACTACGTGATCGCGTACGACGTGCGCGGCGCGGGCCTGTCCGGCGTGCCGAAGCGCACGGCCGACTACCATCTCACGAAGCTGACCGACGATTTCGTCGCAGTGATCGATGCGCTCTGCCCGGGCCGCGCCGTGCACCTCGTCGCACACGACTGGGGCTCGATCCAGGGCTGGGAATTCGTCACCGACCCGCGCCTCGCCGGCCGCATCGCGTCGTACACGTCGTGCTCGGGGCCATGCCTCGACCACGTCGGCTTCTGGCTGCGCGAGCGCGTGCTGCGCCCGACGCCCGCGTCGCTGGCCACGCTCGGCGGCCAGCTCGTGCGCTCGTGGTACGTGTATCTGTTCCACCTGCCGCTCATCCCCGAGCTCGGCTGGCGGCTGTGGCTCGGCCGCGCGTGGCCGGGCCTGCTGCGCCGGCTCGAGAAAACGCCCGCCGCGCCGCGGCCGACCCAGGCCGACGACGGCGCGCGCGGCGTACGCCTCTATCGCGCGAACTTCATCCGCTGCCTGTTCGCGCCGCGCGAACGCTATGCGCACGCACCGGTGCAGACGATCGTGCCGCTCGGCGACAAATACGTGAGCCCCGCGCTGTCCGAGAACCTGTCGCGCTGGGTGCCGCAGTACTACCGCCGCGAAGTCGCTGCCGGCCACTGGCTGCCGCTCGCCGATCCCGCGCGCTTCGCGGATCTCGCCGGGCAATTGATCGACGCGGTCGAATCCGGCAACGAACCGCCTGCGCTCGCTAACGCGCGCCGCCGCGCAACCAGCGGGCGCTTCGGCGGCAAGGTCGCGGTCGTCACCGGCGCGGGCAGCGGGATCGGCCGCTGCGCGGCGCTGGCCTTCGCGCGCGAAGGCGCGACGGTCGTCGCATGCGACATCGATCTCGCGAGCGCCGAGCGCACCGCGCTGCTCATCGGGCTGACCGGCGCGCACGCGCATGCGAAACGTGTCGATGTCGGGTCCGCGGACGAAATGGAAGCGCTCGCGACCTGGGTCGGCGGCGAACTCGGCGGCGCGGACATCGTGATCAACAACGCGGGCATCGGCATGGCCGGCGGCATCCTCGACACGGGCACGCGGGACTGGGAGCGCATCCTGCACGTGAACCTGTGGGGCGTGATCCATGGCTCGCGGCTGTTCGCTCGGCAGATGGCCGCGCGCGGCACCGGCGGGCACATCGTCAACACCGCGTCGGCCGCCGCGTTCGGCCCGTCGCGCGACCTGCCCGCCTATGCGACGACGAAGGCCGCGGTGCTGATGCTCAGCGAATGCATGCGCGCGGAACTCGCGGGCAAAGGCATCGGCGTGACGGCCGTGTGCCCCGGCTTCGCGGAGACCGGAATCATGGCGTCGACGCACTACGCGGGCGCCAGCGCACAGGACGAAGCGCGGTTGCGCAAGCGTGCGACCAGGCTGTACCAGATGCGCGGCCTGAAACCCGAAACCGTCGCGCGGGCGATGGTCGACGGCGTGCTGCGCAACCGCCCCGTCGTGGCGGTCGGCGGCGAAGCGCACGCGATGCGTTTCGTCGGCCGCTTCATGCCGTGGCTGGGCCGGATGATCGCCCGCGTCAGCATGGCATCGCATTGACGGCGCACGGCGCCGCACCGGGAGACGACATGACCGATACCGACTACCACAAGATCAAGGCCCGGCACGTGAAGTTCGACTTCAGCGATACGCCGATCACCTGGGTGCCGAACGATCCGGGCAGCACACACATCATCAACACGCTGAACCTGCTGTTCCCGGAAGGCGAGCTGTGGTTCTGCCGCGTGTACAACAAGGCGCTGCCGCTGATCACCGATGCACGCCTGCGCGACGAAGCCGAAGGCTTCCTGCGGCAGGAGGCCGTGCATTCGCGTTCGCACGGCGGCGTGCTCAAGCACTACTACGACCGCCACGGCATCGACACGAAGCCGTTCACGCAGAAGCTCAACCGGTTGTTCACGCGCGTGCTCGGCGAGCAGCCGCTGGGGCTGAAGATCGGCCATACGCGTTTCTGGCTGCGGCAGCAACTGGCCGTGATCGCGTCGCTCGAGCATTTCTTCGGCTATCTCGGCAACTGGGTGCTCAACGCGCACGGCCTCGACGAAGGCCGCGCCGACCCGACGATGGTCGACCTGCTGCGCTGGCACGGCGCCGAGGAAGTCGAGCACCGCACCGTCGCGTTCGACATCTACCGGCACATGGGCGGCACCTATCCGGAGCGCTGCGTGCACATGGCGTTCGTGATCGTGCTGCTGCTCTACTACATCACGACCGGCGCGAAATTCATGTACCGGCGCGACCCGGACGCCGGCCGTTACCCCGGCTTCGCGCGCGCGTGGCGGCAGGGTTCGCGACGCGGGCACCTGCCGTCGTTCTGGAAGGTGATCGGCGCGGCGCTGCGCTATTTCAAGCCGGGCTATACGCCGCACCACGAGGGCTCGACCGAACAGGCACTCGCCTACCTCGCGCGCTCGCCGGCCGCGCAGGCGGCTGCGCACGGCGGCAACTGGGGCACGACGAAAGGCGCGTGAGCGGATGCGCGGGCGGCGTCGCAAGCGGGGTTGCGATGGCGCCGCCGGGCGGCGTCCGCCGAAATGCGTACAATCGCGGCTTCAATTCCCGGAGGTGCCGCGATGGCCATGAAGAAAACCGATCTCGAAAAGAACAAGGCGCTCAAGCTGACGCACGCGATGAAGCAGTCGAGCTCCGCGCGTTTCGGCAAGGGCGCCGAGGAGGCGGCGAAGCTGGATCGCCGCGCGCAACGCAAGCTCGACCAGGAACAGGGCCTCGTGCCGTTCGCGTGCAAGCTCAACGCCGAGTTGGTCGAACAGTTGAAGGCGCGCGCCGCCGACCATCCGAACGGAATGACGGGCCTGCTGTCCGAACTGCTCGTGAACGGGCTCGCGCAACGCGACGCGTGATCGCCGTCCATCTCGAAAATAGTCGTTGACAACGCCGCACGCCGACAACAAAATCGTTCGCATGCCTACGTTCAAGCTCATCGCCATCGCGAATCATTGCCCGGTGAACATTCGAAAGAATGGATCACGGGAGGCGCTTGTGCGTTAGCAATCGAGCAGTACCGCATGTCACACAAGGCCTCGCCGGAAACGGATGAGGCCTTTTTGTTCTGGTGCACGTCATCCGTCCGGCTCACTGAATGGAGAAGACGATGGACCAGGCAAGCCCGCTGTTCGAACGCCGCGATCGGCGCCACGCCGGCACGATCGCGTTACCGACCGTCGTGATCCGCTTCGCGGTCGCGCCGCGCACGACACTGACCTGGCGCGCGCCCAGCGATGCGGAAATTCGTGCGCACGGCGCGCCGCTGTGGATCACGCGCCCACCGAGCGTCGACGACTACTGGGTGCGCCCCGGCGACGTGCTGCGCATCGCACGCGGCGATCGCATCTGGCTCGGCACCGATGATGACGCGGCGGCCGAAGCGTCGATTACGACGGCGTACGTGCGGCGCGGCGAGCGGCTGAGACGCGTGCTCGCGCCACTACGGCGTTTGCTCGTTGGACGATGGCGAAGAAGGGATTGATGCGGTGAGTTCGCACGCACGACGGCAAACCGTGGCGTGCGGCATCACGGTATCCGGAAACGGACACACCCGCGGCGCAACGCGCCGCAGGTGCGCATCGAAGGACGCGGCACGCCCGTGCGTGCCGCGAGCGATCGCGCGCCGTGCGCAGCGAGGGGATGCAGCAGGTGCATCAGGTGCTGGCGGCGAGACGCGGGCCCGTGCTTCGGGGCGTGGAATCGACGTCGGGACGTTGCGCGGCCTGCGAGGTCACCCACGGATCGATGCCCTGCTTCTGCACCTCTTCGAGGAATGACACACGTGTGCGCCAGTAATCCGCCTGTAATTTCGCATCGATGACGCGCTGTTCGGCTGCGAACAGTTCCATGCGCGCCGTCACGAGCATCGACGCAGCGGTTTTTTCCGGCGTGGGGGCGTGTCGCATCGCCCAGCGGCTGATCCAGTTCAACATGCTGACCTCCGTGATTACGGACGAACCCGCATCGGGCAATCGCAATCGGCCGTTCCTAACTGGCCGTGCCTGACCGGCCGTGCCTGCCCAAACGCGCAATGGCCTTGACCGCCATTCACCGCCTGGCCTGCACGGACTGCGACTCCCCGCGTCGGCAATGATCGGCCGGCGTGTGCATGCGCGGTGTATCTATCCTAGAAAGAGTTGCCGGTTTACGCGATGGGGTCTTGCAATCTTTTACACAGAAACCACAGTCGCCCCCGCATCGCGAAATGACAGTTGCGGACGGGACGGCTTCGGCGCACGATTGCCCGATACCCGCCACCGCCTGGACTGACGAATGACCGCTGCACGCCGCCGCGCGCACGTGCCGGCCGCGCACGTGCATTCGCGTGCATGCGCCGCCTGCACCGCGTTCGTGCAGCATGCGGTCGCCCCGTTTCAGTCGCATGTCATTGCGCACCGGCCGCGTGCGACGCTGCCGCCGTGCCGTTGCGCATGCATCGGCTGGCGTCGTGCGCCGGCCCCGCGCCCCTTCCGCTCGTTTCCCCCGTTTCAGCCATTTCTGCCGGCCCGTGCACCGCGAACCGGTAAAATGCGCGCCTTCGTCGCGCGGGCAGGCTGCCCGACCGTTCGCGCGCAGGCAATCGATCGCGCCCTCCAACTATATCGTCCGAGCTATCCGCGCTATTACAATCCGCCGATAGCCGGGCAATAGTGGCTGGTTACAGTTAGCCGGCCGCGCTGCCTTTACAACAAATCGGCACAACAATCAACACGACAACCCGACCGGAGAAACGCCTTCATGGAATCCATCAAGCGGTATTTCGGCTTCGCTGAAGCCGGCACCGACTTCCGCACCGAAATACTCGCGGGCGTCACCACGTTCCTGACGATGGCCTACATCATCTTCGTCAACCCCGCGATCCTCGGCGACGCCGGCATGCCGAAGGAATCCGTGTTCGTCGCGACCTGCCTCGTCGCGGCGCTGGCGTCGATCATCATGGGGCTGTACGCGAACTACCCGATCGCGTGCGCGCCCGGCATGGGCCTGAACGCGTATTTCGCGTACACGGTCGTCAAGGGCATGGGCTTCACGTGGCAGGCTGCGCTCGGCGCCGTGTTCATTTCCGGCTGCCTGTTCCTGCTCGTCACGCTGTTCCGCGTGCGCGAGGCGATCGTCAACGGCATTCCGAAATCGCTGCGGATTTCCATTACCGCCGGCATCGGCCTGTTCCTCGGCATCATCTCGCTGAAGACGTCGGGCGTGATCGTCGGCAACCCGGCCACGCTCGTCACGCTCGGCGATCTGCACAAGCCCACGACGATCCTCGCGATCGTCGGCTTCTTCACGATCGTCACGCTCGACCACCTGCGCGTGCGCGGCGCGATCCTGATCGGCATCATCGGCGTGACGATCCTGTCGTTCTTCTTCGGCGACAACCAGTTCCACGGCGTGTTCTCCGCGCCGCCGTCGATCGATGCGACGCTGTTCAAGCTCGACATCCGCGCCGCGCTGTCGACCGGCATCATCAACGTGATCCTCGTGTTCTTCCTCGTCGAGTTGTTCGACGCGACGGGCACGCTGATGGGCGTCGCGAATCGCGCGGGCCTGCTCGTCGAAGGCAAGATGCACCGCCTGAACAAGGCGCTGCTCGCCGACAGCACGGCGATCGTCGCGGGCTCGGTGCTCGGCACGTCGTCGACCACCGCGTATATCGAAAGCGCGTCGGGCGTGCAGGCCGGCGGCCGCACCGGCGTGACGGCCATCACCGTCGCGGTGCTGTTCCTCGCGTGCCTGTTCATCGCGCCGCTCGCCGGCGTCGTGCCGGCCTACGCGACTGCGCCCGCGCTGCTGTACGTGTCGTGCCTGATGCTGCGCGAGATGGTCGAGGTGCCGTGGGACGACGCGACGGAAGCCGTGCCGGCTGCACTGACCGCGCTGCTGATGCCGTTCACGTACTCGATCGCGAACGGCGTCGCGTTCGGTTTCATCGCATACGGCGGCCTCAAGCTGCTGACGGGCCAGGGTCGCACGGTCAAGCCGATCGTGTGGATCATCGCGGCCGTGTTCCTGTTCCGCTTCTTCTATCTCGGCAGCGAGTAAGCGAAGCGCATCGCTGCGCTGCGCTGCGCGGTGAAATGAAAGAACGCCACCTTCGGGTGGCGTTTTTCGTTTTCGCACGATTCGTCTGCGATCCTGACGAACCCGCGCGTACGCTCCTATCGACGCTCGATCGTCCCGCACGGCCCGCATACGAAAATGCCGCCCGGCCCCGCCGAACGGCATTGCGTGAAGGCAACGTCTTCGCGTGCGCCGCCCGGAGGCGCGCGCCGCCGGACGTGCGTCGTCGCGTCAGCGCCAGTTGGCCTCGTAGAAACGCACGTAGCCGCTGCGCAGCGTCACGCATTGCGCGCGCGTTTCCGACAGCAGGCGCCGCGCGGCCGCCTCGATGCGCTCGCGGTGCTGGTCGAATGCGCCGACCATGTCCTCGAAGCGGGGCGATGCCGCGCCGAAGTGGTCTTCCAGCGCCTCGGCGGTGATCTGACATTGGACGCGCTCGCCATTGACCAGAGCCGTGAACGCCAGCATCAGGTCACGCCCCGAATACTCAGGCTTCTCGTTCGTGAAATGGATCTGCATGGAAGCCGCCTCGACCGGTAGAAAACGAATGACCGCGTCCGTCGTCCGCCACCGGCCGGACGAAATGGATGCGGGCTCGCCGGCGGAGGCCCCGACCGCGGGGTGTCGCGCAGTCGAGGCATGCCGGTTGAATTCCACTTTAGACGGTTTCGCGCGGGAGACAAAAATTTCGGTGTGCGTCGTTCCGACGCGCATTTCGTCTGATCTGCGCGGCATCCGGCACCGTTTCGCAAACGGAGTCAGTGCGGATCGGTCGGCCAGACGTTGAGCGCGATCGCGGCGGTCGTGACGCCCACCGCAATCGCGGCCGCTCCGTATCTCACCGCGTCGGTCAGGTCGAACAGCAATCCGTGGATCGCCACGGCAATGCCGCCCAGCATGATGAAGGTGGCGATGGCCGCCAGCACGACTCTCAGTTCCGCCCGAACCATGATGCGTCTCCCGAACGGATGCATGTCGCGTCGCATGCTTGTTGCAGTGCGGAACACGGCGCGTGCGTGCTCCATTTCCATCATTGCAGGCGGGCGCTTAAAAGCAAGGGGATTTTGTTCGCGGTCGCACATCGCACGTGGCGCTTGTATGATGATGCGTACCCGGACGGACGACTGTCGCGCCGAATGGTGCACCGCGAGCGGAGCCGCACTCCGCCGATTCCGATCCGATCGGCCCCGACGGCCCCGGGAACAGGAGACAAACCATGCCGCAACCCTTCGTGCTGTCCGCCACCGCGGGGCGTACCGACCTGCTCGCGCAGGCGCATGCGCGTTCGACCGCGGTCGGCCTGCGCGCGCACGAACGCCCCGATTTCTCGCCGCTGTCGCGCGTCGCGCTGCGCGAACTGCTCGACACGAACCACACACTGTTCTCACATGCCCGCCCGGTGATGGAGGATCTTCACGCGCAGATCGCCGAGACGCAAAGCCTGGTGCTGCTGACCGACGCCGACGGCGTGATCCTGCACAGCATCGGCGACGCGGACTTCATCGAGAAAGCCAACCGCGTCGCGCTGTGCAACGGCGTGTCGTGGGCCGAAGGCGCGCGCGGCACCAACGCGATCGGCACCGCGCTCGCGTCGGGCCAGGCCGTCGTCGTGCACGGGTCCGAACATTTCCTGCGCGCCAACCACATCCTCACCTGCGCGTGCGCGCCGATCGCCGATCCGTTCGGCCGCACGCTCGGCACGCTCGACGTGAGCGGCGACCCGCGCGGCGCCAGCCCGCATACGCTCGCGCTCGTGCGGATGTCCGCGCAACTGATCGAGAACCACCTGTTCGCGAACCAGTGCAGCGAAGCGCTGCGGCTGCGCTTTCACGCACACGAGGATTGCGTCGATTCGCTGTTCGCGGGGCTCGTCGCGTTCGGCCCGGACGGCGGGCTGATCGCCGCGAACCGCAGCGCCCAGTTCCAGCTCGGCGCGTCGTTCGACGCACTGCAGCACCAGGCCAGCGACGCGTTGTTCGGCATGCGCTTCGGCCAGCTCGCGCAGCAGGCCGCGCGCGCACCGGGCGCCACGTTCCGCCTCACGCTGTCGACCGGCGTGCGCGTGCTCGCGCGCTGCGAATTCCCGGAAGCGCAGAAAGCGACCGTCGCCGTCAGGCCGGCCGCGCCGGCTGCGCGCGTGCGTGCGCCGGACCCCGACGCGATCACGTTCGCGACGCTCGACACCGGCGACGCGCGCATGGCCGCCGTGCTCGAACGCGTCGCGAAGATCCGCGGGCGCGACCTGCCGCTGCTGATCCTCGGCCAGACCGGCACCGGCAAGGAATGGCTCGCCCGCGCGCTGCACCAGGCGTCGCCGCGCGCGGACGGCCCGTTCGTCGCGGTGAACTGCGCGGCGCTGCCCGATTCGCTGATCGAGGCCGAGCTGTTCGGCTATGAAGACGGCGCGTTCACGGGCGCGCGCAAGCGCGGCAGCCCCGGCAAGATCGCGCAGGCCGACGGCGGCACGCTGTTTCTCGACGAAATCGGCGACATGCCGCTCGCGCAGCAGGTGCGGCTGATGCGCGTGCTGCAGGAGCGCGCGGTGATGCCGCTCGGCGGCGCACGCGCGGTGCCGGTCGACGTGCGCGTGGTCTGCGCGACGCACCGCGACCTGCGCGCGATGATCGCCGACGGCACGTTCCGCGAAGACCTGTTCTACCGGATCAACGGGCTCGCGGTCACGCTGCCGGCGCTCGCCACGCGCACCGACCTGCCGGCGCTCGTCGAGCGGATCCTCGCGCGGCTCGCGCGCAGCGAGCCGATGCCGCGCCGCCTCGCGGCCGACGTGCTCGACGCGTTCGCGCGCCACCGCTGGCCCGGCAACCTGCGGCAAATGACCAACGTGCTGCGTACGGCCGGCATGCTCGCCGAGGACGAAGACGAGATCACGCTCGCGCATTTGCCCGACGATTTCTGGCTCGACTGCGACGACGCCGCGGCTGCGCCGGAAGCAGCCACACCGGCCGGCAAGCGCGAAGGCACGACGCTGCAAAGCCACCAGGCCGCGATGATCGATGCGGTGCTCGCGCGGCATGGCGGCAACGTATCGGCGGCCGCGCGCGAACTCGGTCTCGCCCGCAATACCGTGTACCGGTATCTGCGACGGCACTGACGCCCACGGCTGGCGGCCGCCGGCCGCCGGCGGGTTCGGGTATGCTTGGCGCGTCGCCGCCGAACCGCTGCCCGCTTCAGTCATGACCGATCCAGAACACCCGTCCCTCGTGCGCATCGAGCCGCTCGGCGCAACCTTCGACGCACCCGATTCGCTGACGGTGCTCGAAGCCGCCGCGTTCGCCCGCGTGTCGCTGCCGCGCTCCTGCCGCAACGGCACGTGCCGAAGCTGCCTTTGCCGGATCGTCAGCGGCAGCGTACGCTACACGATCGAATGGCCGGGGCTGAGCCGCGAGGAAAAGGCCGACGGCTATACGCTGCCGTGCGTGGCCGTCGCAACGTCGGACCTCGTGCTCGACGTGCCCGACGCGGCCATGCTCGACTAGACGCGGCGCGCGAGCGCGCGCGTCGTCCTGCAACGCTCGATCCTGCATGGAGAACACGATGACCCAGCAAACCGATCGCATCGAAAAACAGGCGCTGCTCGGCGCAGCGCCCGACCGCGTCTGGGCAGCCGTCAGCAATTCCGGCGAATTCGGCCAGTGGTTCGGCGTCTCGTTCGACGGCCCGTTCGAGGCCGGCCAGCCGCTGTTCGGCCGCATCACGCCTACCCGCGTCGACGACGATGTCGCGAAGGCGCAGGAGCCCTATGCGGGCACCGTGTTCGAAATCGTCGTCGATCGCATCGAGCCGCAACGACTGTTCTCCTTCCGCTGGCATCCGTTCGCGATCGATCCGCACGTCGATTACGCGTCCGAGCCGATGACGCTCGTCACGTTCACGCTCGCGGCGCAGGCCGGCGGCACGTTGCTCACGGTCACCGAAACGGGTTTCGACCAGTTGATCGAAGCGCGTCGCGCGACGGCGCGCGCAATGAACGACCAGGGTTGGGCCGCGCAGATGACGCTGATCGCGAAATATCTGGCGCTGCACGCGTAGCGCGCCGCTACGCCGCACGTTCGTGCCGGCCGACGCATCGACGTGCGTGGCATAATCGGCGGCATCGTCGTCCACCCGCCGCCGTGCATCGCATGCTGAATCGTCGCCTCCGGAAGATCGGCAGTCTGCTCGGGATGCTCGCCATCCTGATGACGGCGCTCGCGCCGACGATCTCGCAGGCGCTGACCACGCAAGGCCGCGTCGACGCGCTGCTGGCCGGCTACTGTTCGTCCGCGCCAGCCTCCGGCGATCGCTCCGCCGATACGTCGACGAAAAGCCTGCAGGCGCATCTCCACGCATGCGGCTACTGCAGCCTGCTTGCTCATACTCCCGCGCTGCCTGCCCCCGAACTGACGTTCGCGGCCCACGTGCACGCGATCGAGCATCGCGCGGCGACCCGCTTCGAAAGCCTGCGCCGCGCGCTGCCGCTCACGGCCGCGCAACCGCGCGCCCCGCCGCTCGCGTCCTGATCCGTCGTCATTGCGCGTGATGCCGTCGTGCATCGCGCAGCCTGCGCACGCCGCCCGCGTGCGCGACGTGTCACGTTTCGAAGGACGATCATGTCTCACCATGCTGCGCGCGGCGCCGTGCCGTGCGTGCGGTTGGCCGCCGCCGGTTCGAATGACCGCGCCTGCATTCGCCCGCATGCGAATGTCCGACCGCGCACGGCCGCGCCAATCGCCGCCGACATCGATGCCGCTCGCGCAGCCGTCCGTCGAATCCGTCTTTTCCATCCGATTCGTCACTCGCTCATCCAGCCATGAAAACCACCCCTTTCGTTCGCGGCGCACTCGCCGCACTCGGCTTCGTCGTCATCCAGGCCGCCCATGCGCACGCGCTCCCGAAAACGCAGGACCCGGCCCCCGACGCCACGCTGTCGAGCGCGCCGCACGCAGTCACGATCGACTTCGGCGAGGCGCTCGAGCCGGCGTTCAGCTCGATCGCCGTGACCGATAGCCACGGGCAGTCGGTCGTCGACGGGAAGTCGGCCGTCGACACCGGCAACCGGAAGCGGATGCGCGTCGCACTGGCCGATCTGAAGGCCGGCACGTACACGGTCGCGTGGATCGCGGTGGCCAGCGACGGCCATCGCACGCACGGCCGCTACGCATTCACGCTGAAGTAACGCACGCGATGCGCATCGGCGCGCCGTGCCGATCGCATTCGCATCGATGCCCCCGGCATCGCACTCGATCAGGAGAACAAACGATGAAACGCCCGATTTCGACCGGCCTGCTCACGGCGCTGGCGCTGCACGTGTCCGCCACGTTCGCCGCGCCGGCCCTACAGGCCGATGCGTGCTGGATCCGCACGATGCCGGCGACGGTGCCGTCCTCCGGCTACTTCACGCTGAAGAACGACGGCGACGCACCCGCGACGCTCGTCGGTATCGACACGCCCGCCTACGGGATGGCGATGATGCATGAAACGCAGACGAGCGGCAGCACCGCGAAGATGGTCCACATCGACTCGGTCGTCGTGCCGGCGCACGGCACGGTCGCCTTCAAGCCGAAAGGCTATCACGCGATGCTGGAAGCGCCGCGCCAGGCCGTCGCGCCCGGCGCGAAGGTGCCGCTCCGGCTGCATTTCGCGGACGGCTCGACCGTGTCCGTGACCTGCGACGCGAAGGCGCCGGCCTACGCCGGCCAGTAACGCCGCCTGCCCCTCGACCGAAGGAGACGCTCATGAAAGACCGCCTGCCGCTCGCCGACCTGATCGTCCGCTACCGGACGCCGCTGAATGTCGCGGTACTGATCGTCTGCGGCTTATGGGCCGCGTGGATCGCATGGATGACGCGGCCTGCCGCCATCGATACACCGCCGTCGATTCCCGCGTACTGCATGCGCGACGCGCGCTGACGCGCGACGACGGCACGGTTGCGGCGGCGGCCCGCGCCATTATTGGCGTGGCATCATCGCTTCATCCCGACCGCCGCAACCGCCTTTCGGAGCGCCGCATGTCCATTCAGACCTGGATGCTGTTCGCCGCAGCCTATCTCGCCACGACGCTGTCGCCGGGGCCCAACGTGCTGCTCGTGATCCGCAACACGGTGCGCTACGGCACGCACGGCACCGTCGCGACGATCGTGGGCAACCTCGTCGCGCAGGGCGTGGTCGTGCTGCTGGTCGCGCTCGGTGTCGGCGCGGTGCTGGCGGCGATGCCGCCGCTGTTCGTCGCGATGAAGGTGATCGGCGCCGCGTATCTGATGTACCTGGGTGTCCGGCAGTTGCGCGGCGATAGCAAGACCGCCGCATCGAGCGGCGCGGCCGAGATCGTCGCGCCCGATCGCCGGAAACTGTTCCGCGAAGCGCTGTTCGTGTCGGGCAGCAATCCGAAGACGATGATCTTCCTGTCCGCGTTCATGCCGCAGTTCATCGTGCACGATCGCCCGCTCGCGCTGCAGTTCGTCGTGATGTACGCGACGATCGCCTGCACGGTCGTGATCGTTCACAGTGTCTATTCGGCCGGCGTGCGCCGCCTGCATCGCGGTTTCGGCATGAGCCGCGCGGTGCGCGCGCTCAAGCGCGCGAGCGGGCTGCTGTTCGTCGGGCTCGGCATCAAGCTGCTGACCGCGCGGCAGGCGTAGGCCGGCCCGATCCCGTCAGTGCATGCGCGCGGCCAGTGCGGCCGCGATCTCGTCGAACGACGGCCGTGCATCGACATCCTCGTTCACGCACGCCGCCGCAAGCGCATCGAGCGCGCCGGCATGCGATTCGCATCGCTCGAGCAATTCGCCGAGCAGATAGCCGAACGCGCGCACTTCGAGCCGCTCGAACCGGGCGCCGCGTGTGCGCTCGTTCACGTCGTACGGCGACGCCGCCCCGAAATCCCCGAGCAACGCGCCGCCTGCGCCGTCGTGCAGGATGTTGTGCGCGTACAGATCGCCGTGCATGATGCCGCGCGCGTGCAGATGGCCGGCCGCCGATGCGATGCCGTGCGCGATCCGCAGCGCCTGCGCCGGATCGAATCTCGCATCGGCGGCATAGACGTCGCGCGTGCAGGACGCGAAGCTCGGCGGCCCGGCGAGATTCGTCAGCGCGGGATCGACCAGCTCCATCACGAGGCCGTGCGTGCCGTCCGGATGCCCGCGCACCTTGCCGATCACCGGGATCAGATGCGGATGACGGCCGGCATGCAGGCATGCGGCCATTTCGCAATCGGGCAGGCCGTCGCTCGTGACTGCGCCCTTGAACAGCTTGACCGCGACCGTGCGCGGCGGATGGCCGTTCGCCCGCCATTGCGCGCGATAAATGACACCCGACGCGCCCTCGCCCAGTTTCCGTTCACACGAAAGCGCCGCCCAGTCGATCTCCGCGACGTCCGGCCCGGCAGACGCCGCGGCCTCCGGCGCCGCGCCGAACGGATTGCCGGCCACGGCGAGCCATGCGAGACGCGGCAGGCGCAGCAGCCAGTCGGGCAACGCATCCAGCCGGTTCGCCGACAGGCGCACCAGCTCCAGCGCGCGGCAGGCGGCCATTTCGGCGGGTAGCGTCCGCAACCGGTTGCCGGCAAGCATGAGCTTCTGCAACCGCGCACAATCGCCGATGTCGGCCGGCAGTTCGTCGATGGCGTTGTCGGTCAGGATCAGCCAGCGCAGCGCACGCGGCAGCGCGCCGCGCGGCACGGTGCGGATCCGGTTCGCCTTGAAGCCGATCATGTCGAGCCGATCGCATGCGCCGAACACGTCGGGAAAGGCGGTGAAGCGGTTGCCCGACGCGAACAGGATGCGCAGACGATGCAGCCGCGGCAGATCGTCCGGCAGCGCGGACAACGCATTGCCGGTCAGGTCGAGCACTTCGAGCGTGTCGGCCAGATCGAAGATCTCGCGCGGAAATTCGGTCAGCCCGCACGCGAGCTTGAGTTGCCGCGCGCCCGACAGTTGTCCGGCCTGCAGCTGTTCGAGGGTGTGTATCACGGGGAGAAAACGGGTGGCGGTTGCGGTGATCGTCGGGTCGATCGGACGAATTCTACCGGGATCGATCGCGTGCACGCACACGACCTTGTCACACCCCCTTCACAAACGCGCGATGTGACGTTAGAATTGCGCCCCTTGCAGTGCCGACGTGGTGAAATTGGTAGACACGCTATCTTGAGGGGGTAGTGGCGAAAGCTGTGCGAGTTCGAGTCTCGCCGTCGGCACCAGATGCGCTTCCAGCGCATTCCGAGCATGATCTGAAACCCGCGACAGCATATGGCTTCGCGGGTTTTTTGTTGCCGGCTACGCGAGCAACAGAAAATTGCGCACCACCGCCGACGGCTCGTCGCAGCGCGACGCGATGGCGAGCCTGGCGCGAAACCGGTTACCGGCGAACGGCCGGTACACGACCCCGGGCACCTGCACCTGCGTAATCGCTTTCGGCACGACCGACACGCCGAGCCCGGCCGCCACCAGCGTCACCGCGGACGCGATCTGCGGCGCCGGTTGCCCCATGCGCGGCTCGAACCCGGCGGCCTGGCACGCGGCGACGATGTCGTCGAACAGCGCGGCGCCGGCCGCGCGCGGCACCTGCACGAACGACTCGTCGGCCAGCTCGGCAAGATCGATGCGCCGGCGCGGCGCCAGCCGATGCGCGACGGGCAGCGCGACGAACATCGGCTCCTCGTCCCAGTCGGATACCCGCAGCGCCGCGGCGACGCGACGCTCGGGCCGCACGATCGCGACGTCGAGACGCCCGGCCTCCAGCGCCTCCAGCAGCACGCCCGAGGTCGCTTCCTGCAACGTCAGCTCCGCATCCGGATACGCCTCGCGAAAACGGCGAATCAGATCGGACACTTTCGGATTGAACGCGGCCGTGCCGGTGAAGCCCACCCGCAAATGGCCGGTTTCCCCGCGTGCGGCGCGCCTGGCCGCCCGCGCCGCTCGCTCGGCATCTTCCAGCACGCGGCGCGCCTCCTCCGCGAAGACCTCGCCCGCCAGCGTCAGCTCGGCGCCGCGCGCGGTGCGTTTGAACAGCTCCACGCCGAGTTCGCTCTCGAGCACCTTGATCTGCTGGCTCAACGGCGGCTGGCCGATGCCGAGCGTTTCGGCGGCCTTCGTGAAATTCGACGCGGCCGCGACGGCCAGAAAGTAGCGCAGATGCCGGAGTTCCATGCGTGACGTGACCTCGCGGTGAGTTGGGCTGGCCTGTCAGCCAGTGTTAAAACATATTGCTGCGGTTCATTTCATATATTGGACATATACATGACCGTGCGCAAGAATTCGTGTATTCCGTCGCACATCGAGTGCCCTCATGTCCTCCGCTTCGATTTCCCGATCCATGCCCGGCACGCAACCATCCGCACCCGATGCGCTGCCGGCCGGCGTGTCCCCGCGCTCGGCCGCGTACAAGCGCATCGCGCTCGCGCTTTTCCTCGCCGGCTTTGCCACTTTCTCGCTGCTGTACTGCGTGCAGCCGCTGCTTCCCGCGTTCGCACGCGAGTTCGACGTCGGCGCGGCGTCGAGTTCGCTCTCGCTGTCGCTGTCGACCGGGATGCTCGCGGTGTCGATCCTGTGTGCCGGCGCGCTGTCCGAACGGGTCGGGCGGCGCGGGCTGATGTTCGTGTCGATGACGCTGGCCGCGGTGTTCAACCTGCTCGCCGCGCTGTCGCCGAACTGGCACCTGCTGCTCGTCTGGCGTGCGCTCGAAGGCTTCGCGCTGGGCGGCGTGCCGGCGGTGGCGATGGCCTATCTCGCGGAAGAAATCGCCGCCGACGGGCTCGGCCTCTCGATGGGGCTCTACGTCGGCGGCACCGCGTTCGGCGGCATGATCGGACGGATCGGGATGAGCGCGCTCGAGGAGCACTTCTCGTGGCGAACGGCGATGCTGTCGATCGGCGTCGTCGACCTGCTCGCGGCGCTCGCGTTCGTGATGCTGCTGCCGGCCTCGCGACGCTTCGTGAAGCGCACCGACCTGACGCTGCGTCACCACCTGCGGCTGTGGCACGCGCAACTGCGTCATGCACGCCTGCCGTTCGTGTTCGCGATCGGCTTCCTGATGATGGGCGCGTTCGTGACGATCTACAACTACGCCGGATTCCGGCTCATGGCGGCGCCGTTCAACCTGAGCCCGACCGCATGCGGGCTGATCTTCGGCGCGTACCTGTTCGGGATGGTGTCGTCATCGAGCGCCGGCGCGCTTGCCGATCGTCTCGGGCGGGGGCCGGTCCTGGTCAGCGGCATCGTCGTCTTCGCGGTGGGCCTCGCACTGACGCTGTCGCACTCGCTCGCCGCGATCGTCGTCGGCATCGTGCTCGTGACGATCGGCTTCTTCGTCGCCCATTCGGTCGCGAGCGGCTGGGTCGGCGCGCTCGCAGGCGCCGCGAAAGGGCATGCGGCCTCGCTGTATCTGCTCGCCTACTATGTCGGGTCGAGCGTGCTCGGCTCGGTCGGCGGCGCGTTCTGGCAACGCGGCGCATGGACGAGCGTCGCCGCCTATGTCGCGGTGCTGCTCGTCATCGCAGTGCTGGCGGCGCGGCGCTCGAGCCGCGCGTGATGCGACGCCCGACGACAATCGCGGTATCGTCGGCGGCCCGAACCGACCGGTGAATATCAGGAAACCGAACTGAAGCTGTCGGGCATGCAGGCGGCGATCCGCGTACGCGATGCGACGGCGGAGATGCCCGGCTCCAGGCAGGTGTCGGCCTCGTCGATGGTCGACTGATTCGCGTCGCCCGTCACAGCAACGGCAGCGTTTGCCGGATATGGTCGGCGAATGCTGCCGTCAGGTGCGACGGCCGCTTCCGGTCGAACCTCAGCGTGATGCCCACGGCCGGCAACGGCGGCAAATGCGGATCGCCGTTGACGATCGCGAGGTCGGCCGGCACCGCCGTCTGCGTCATCACCGCGAACGCCTGCCCCGAGCGCACGAGCGCGATCAGCCCGGCGAGGCTGCTGCTCGCGTACGCGACGCGATAGTCGCGGCCGGCGCGGCTCAACGCGTCGCAGGCCGCGAGATGATCGAGCGTGTCGCGGTCGGACAGCGCGAGCGGCAGCGGATCGAAATGCGCGGGTTCGAGCCCCGGATAGCCGATCCAGACCAGTTGCTCGCGGCGAACGATGTCGTCGGTCGTGCCGTCGTCCGGCACGGAAATCATCGCCAGATCGATCGCACGCTTCTCCAGGTGTTCGACGAGCCGCGGCGTGGGCGCGCAGACGACTTCGACGATCGCCTGCGGATGCTGGCTCGAAAACTGCCGCAGCAGCGACGGCAGCCACACCTCGGCGTAATCGTCCGGGCAGCCGAACCGGATGGTCCCAGACAACCCCGTGCCGCACAGGTCGGCCATCGCCTCGTCGTGCAGCCGCAGGATGCGCTGCGCGTGCACGAGCAGCCGTTCGCCCGGATGCGTCAGCACCACGCCGCGGCCGGTGCGCTGGAACAGCGGCTGATCGACGGCCGCTTCGAGCCGCTTCATCTGCTGGCTGAGCGCGGATTGCGTGCGGCCGACCCGCGCGGCCGCGCGGCTCAACGCGCGCACCTCGGCGATCGCGACGAACGAGCGCAGCAGGTCGATTTCGAGCGAAAGCGCCAAGGTATTAGCTCCCTTTCTAGCTTGCATTAGAACTATTCGTTTCCATCAAACCAGACGCGCGCCTAGACTGCAAGCGATCCCCGCCCTTTTGCCCGGAGCCGCCCGATGTCCCTGAACGACGACGCAACCTTCTGGCGCAACGCCAGGCAGCACCTGGTCCGCTACGGCGGCACGTTCGAGCCGATGATCGTCGAGCGCGCGAAAGGCAGCTTCGTCTACGACGCCGACGGCCGCGCGATCCTCGATTTCACGTCGGGCCAGATGAGCGCGGTGCTCGGCCACAGCCATCCGGAGATCGTGTCCGTGATCGGCGAATACGCGGGCAAGCTCGACCACCTGTTCAGCGGCATGCTGTCGCGGCCGGTCGTCGATCTCGCGACCCGCTTGGCCGACATCACGCCCGCCGGGCTCGACCGCGCGCTGCTGCTCAGCACCGGCGCGGAATCGAACGAGGCGGCGATCCGGATGGCGAAGCTCGTCACCGGCAAGTACGAGATCGTCGGGTTCGCGCAGTCGTGGCACGGGATGACGGGCGCCGCCGCATCGGCCACGTACAGCGCCGGCCGCAAGGGCGTCGGCCCGGCGTCGGTCGGCTCGTTCGCGATTCCGGCGCCGTTCGCGTACCGGCCGCGCTTCGAGCGCAACGGCGCCTACGACCCGCTCGCCGAACTCGACTACGCGTTCGACCTGATCGATCGCCAGTCGAGCGGCAACCTCGCCGCGTTCATCGCGGAGCCGATCCTCAGTTCGGGCGGGATCATCGAATTGCCGGAAGGCTATATGGCTGCGCTCAAGCGCAAGTGCGAGGAACGCGGCATGCTGCTGATCCTCGACGAAGCGCAAACGGGCGTCGGTCGCACCGGCACGATGTTCGCGTGCCAGCGCGACGGCGTGACGCCCGACATCCTGACGCTATCGAAGACGCTCGGCGCGGGGCTGCCGCTCGCAGCCCTCGTGACGTCCGCGGCCCTCGAGGAACGCGCGCACGAACTCGGCTATCTGTTCTATACGACGCACGTGTCCGACCCGCTGCCGGCAGCCGTCGGCCTGCGCGTGCTCGACGTCGTGCAGCGCGACGGCCTCGTCGCGCGCGCGAACGTGATGGGCGAGCGGCTGCGGCGCGGCCTGCTCGACCTGATGGAACGCTTCGACTGCATCGGCGACGTGCGTGGGCGCGGGCTACTGCTCGGCGTCGAAATCGTCAAGGATCGCCGCACCAAGGAGCCGGCGGACGGGCTCGGCGCGAAGATCACGCGCGCGTGCATGAACCTCGGGCTCAGCATGAACATCGTGCAGTTGCCCGGCATGGGCGGCGTGTTCCGGATCGCGCCGCCGCTGACCGTCAGCGACGACGAGATCGATCTCGGCCTGTCGCTGCTGGAGCAGGCGATTACGCGCGCGCTGTAACGGCACGCGACAGCCCCGTTCCCGCGCGATCCGTCGCGCCGGTTCGACCGACCGGCACGGCGCGCTCATGCTTCGCATTCCGTATCGATCAGCGGGCTTCGGCGGCCCAAGCTTCGGCATCGGTGCCGGCAGGGATACGCATCGGGCTCGACGGATCGGTCGCCGCGCGCCACACGGCTTCGGCAACGTCCTGCGCATGGGTGATCGGCCCCGATGCATCGAGCATCCGCGCCACGGCCTTGCCGACGAAGTCCGCGTACGCTTCGTGCTCGAAGCCATGCATGTTGGCCCGTGCGTTGTCGGCGAAACGCGTGCCGGGCGCGCGGCCCGGCAGCACGAGATGCGTGCGCACGCCGAACGGTGCGAGCTCGACCGCCAGCGATTCGGTGAACGCATTCACGGCCGCCTTGCTTGCGCGATACGCGCTGACCAGCGGCAGCACCTTCAGCGTGACGCTCGACGTGACGTTCACGATCACGCCGGCGCCGCGCGTGCGAAATTGCGGCAGCACGGCCTGCGTCACCGCGATCGTGCCGATCGTGTTGGTGTCGAACAGCGCGCGCACCGTGTCGAGCGGCGTGAGTTCGGCCGGTGCGGCCGCGCCGAAGCCCGCGTTGTTGACGAGCACGTCGATCGGGCCGGCGGCATCGATCGCCGCGTGAATGCTGTCCGCGTTCGTCACGTCGAGCGGCAGCACGCGCAAGCGCTCCGACGGCGGCAGCACGTCCCCGCGCGGCGTGCGCATCGTCGCGACGACCTGCCAGTCGCGCGCCAGGAAATGGCGCGCGATTTCGAGGCCGAAGCCGGAAGAACAGCCGGTGATCAGTACGGTCTTCATGCGAACTCCTGGGATGTGTTGAGCACGTGTCCGTACGATAGATGGCCGCAGCCGTATTCGCTACAATCGAAAATCCGCTTTTCTTTTGCGAGAGTCCGGCGATGATCGACCCGCTGACCGAAGTCGTGACGCTGCTGCAACCGGCTGCGCGGTACTCCAAGTCCGTTCACGGTGCGAGCCCATGGCTCGTGCGTCGCACGGTCGCCGGCGAGCCGTTCTATTGCGTCGTTCTCGACGGCGGTTGCCGGATCGAGATCGACGGGCACGCGCCGATCGAATTGCGGGCCGGCGATTTCGTGCTGATTCCGGCGGCGTACGGCATCGCGACATCGAGCCTCGAACCGCCGCCGCCGGGCGTCGAATCCGCACCGCCGATGGCGCTCGACACCGGCGAATACCGGGTGGGCGATCCCGGCAACCCGGTCGACACGCGCATGATGCTGGGCAACTGCAGCTTCGGTTCGCCCGACGCGGCATTGCTGGTGTCACTCCTGCCGCGATTCGTGCACGTGCGCGGCGATCCGCGGCTGACCACGCTCGTGCAACTGGTGCGCGACGAATCGCGCGCGCAGCGGCCCGCGCGCGAGATCGTGCTGTCGCGGCTGATGGAAGTGCTGCTGATCGAGGCGTTGCGATTCACGGCCGGCACGCACGCATCGCCGGGCCTCGTGCGCGGGCTCGCCGACAGCCGCCTCGCGGCCGCCATCCGCGCCATGCATGCGCGCCCGTCGCATCCGTGGACGATCGTCGAGCTGGCGAAGGAAGCGGCACTGTCGCGCTCGACCTTCTTCGAGCGTTTCAGCCGTGCGGTCGGCGTCGCGCCGATGGAATACCTGCTGACGTGGCGCATGGCGCTCGCGAAAGACCTGCTGCGCCGCAACGAAGGCCGCATCGCCGAGATCGCGGCGCGCGTCGGCTACAGTTCCGCGAGCACCTTCAGCGTCGCGTTCGCGCGGCACGTCGGCCGGCCGCCCGCGCAATACGCGCGCGACGAACAGGCAGAACAGGCGGCGCACGAACCATGAGCCGCACCCGCCTTCCCTGTCCTGCCGCCTGTCACCTCGTTTCGTCACGCCACGACGATGTGCGAGGCGCGCGATGACGACCGACGCAAAGACCGTCGGCACGACCGACCACTGGCTCGTCGCGCGCCGCGATGCGGAAACCGGCATCGAAAGCCTGCACGCCCATTTCAACGGCCATGCGTACGATGCGCACGATCACGACGATATGCTGGTCGGCTTCACCGAACAGGGCGTGCAACGCTTCCAGTGTCGCCGTTCGCTGCATACCAGCGTGCCGGGCCGCGCGATCCTGATCGAGCCGGGCGCGATGCACGACGGCCACGCGCCCGAAGCCGGCGGCTTCACGTACGGGATGCTGTACCTGCCGCAGGCGTGGGTCGAGCGCGCCGCGCGCCGGCTGGACCTGCCGGGCCTCGGCAGCGTCGAAGCCACGTTCTGCCATACGCTCGTCGACGATCGCGGCCTCGTCGACGCGATCCGGAACGCCTTCTTCGCGATCCACGACAACGAAGGCCGGCTTGCGCGCGACCAGACGCTCGACCGCCTGCTGATGCGCCTCGGCAGCCAGCTGGGCAGCCCGCTCGCGCTGGAGAGCAGCGTCGTGCCGCCCGCGATCGCGCGCGTGCGCGACCTGCTGCACGAACACATGGACGGCAACATCGGCCTCGACGAACTCGCGAGCGTCGCCGGCATCGACCGGTTCCGGCTGACGCGGATGTTCCAGCGCGCGTTCGGCACGTCGCCGCACGCGTACCTCGTGCGCTTGCGGCTGCGTGCCGCACGAAAACTACTGGCGGCCGGCCGCACGCCCGCGCAGGCGGCCGTCGACGTCGGCTTCGCCGATCAGAGCCACCTCGGCCGCTGGTTCCGCCGCGCATACCGGATCACGCCGGCCGCGTACCGGCAACTCTGCACAAACGTTCCAGACTGATTGCGCACGATGTCCGATCATCGACGCTCCAACCGGGAGCAAGCATGTTCGATACCAAAGTAGCGCTGATCGTGCGCGACGATCTCGCCGCGTGGCAAAAACTCAACGTGGTCGCGTTTCTCGCGACGGGCGTCGCGGCCGGCGCGCCCCAAGCACTGGGCGAGCCTTACGAGGATGCGGCCGGGCGCCGCTACGGCCGGATGCTCGGCCAGCCGATGCTGGTGTTCGCCGCCGATTTGAACGGATTGCAGGCCGCGCACCGTCAGGCGCTGTCGCGCGAGCTCACGATCGTGCCCTACGTGCGGGCGATGTTTTCGACCGGGCACGATGCGGCCAACCGCGCGGCGTTTCGCGCCGAGGACGCGGAGCATCCCGATCTCGTCGGCCTGGCGTTGCACGGGCCGAAGAAGGCCGTCGACAAGGCGGTGAAGGGGCTGGCGTTGCATGCGTGAACGCCGGCGTGCCCCGCCCGCCGGCCGCCGGCCGCCGCACGCCACCGCCGCTCAGCGATGCGCGAGCACGTTGACGAGCTTGCCGAACGGGTCGCGCACGTAGAAGCGCCGCACACCCCATGGCTCGTCGGCCGGGCCGTATTCGACCGGAATGCCGGCAGCCTGAATGCGCGCGAGCGCTTCGTCGAGGTCATCGACCTCGATCGACAGATCGGGCGTCGGCGTGCCCGACCCGCCCTGCGACGCGAAGCTGATCTGCACGTCCATCTGCTCGGCATTGCCGTAGGTCGCGATCCAGCCGTGGTCCATCAGCAGGTCGAGGCCGAAAATGTGCTGATAGAAGCGCTTGGCGTCGTCGACGGATCGCGTGTCGACGTTGGCGACGATTCGTTTGACTTTCATCGGATTCCTTCACGATTCGGGCAGTCTCGCGAAGCTACACTGGAATCACGCGCGCGACCAGCACGTCGGCGGCCGGGCGTCTTCATGTCCGCGCAGCGCGGCCGTGCGCCGTGCTTGCCGGCCAGCCAGACGCCGAGCGCGACGACGACGATACCGACATAGGTCGTCACCTCGATCCGGTCGCCGAACATCCACGCGGCCCACATCAGCGTCACCGGTGGTTCGAGATAGACGAGCGTCGCCACGCGCGTCGCCGGCATCCGCCTGAGCAGCGCCCACAACGACAGATAAGCGACGAACGTCGAGAACACCGTGAGCCACACGACCGACACCCACACGTTCGGCTGCGTCGGCACGTGCAGGTCGCCCGTGACGATCCCGCCCGCCGCGAACAGCACGAGGCTCACGCAGCCCTGCACGAACAACGGCAGGATCAACCCGTCCTCGTTACTGCGCACGTCGGTCAACGCGCGGCGGCGCTGATAGATCGTCGCGATCGACAAGCCGAACGCGGACACCAGCGGCAGCAGGTACATCACGATCCCGACCGCCCCGGCCGGCAGCGCGTATTGCCCGCCGATCACGATACCCACGCCGACGAACCCGACCACGAGCCCGGCCCACTGGCGCGCTCCGCTGCGTTCGCTGCCGCCGAACGACGCCATCGCCGCCGTGATGAGCGGCTGCAACGCCGCGACGATCGCCGCGATGCCCGGTGGCAGCCCATGCTGGATCGCAACGTACACGCAGGCCAGATAGAGAAACTGCGACAGGAAGCCGATCACCGCGTGATAGCGGATTTTTTCGAGCGTCAGACGCCCGATCCGCCGATTGACGACGATCGCGACGCACAGCGTGACGAGCAGGAACCGCCAGAACAGCAGGTTGAACGCGCCGGCCGTCTCCGCGCCGAGCTTGGCGCCGATGAATCCGGAACTCCACGACAAGACGAAAACGAGTTGAAGCAGGAATAGCTGCATGGAGCGACGATTCTCGGAAGGTGGCAGGAGACCGGCGCGGGTCGCAGGTCCGCCGGGCGAATCGGTTCGAGCCGTTGACCCGAGAATATGGGTTGCTCAATAATTCCGTCAATCGACATTATCTGAATCATCGATTCGGAAAAACCAAATCATGCCACGTACCTTGGACGTCGACCTGCTGCGTACCTTCCACGCCGTCGCGAAGCTTGGCCGCTTCAAGGATGCGGCCGTTCATGTGAACCGCAGCCCGTCGTCCGTCACCGCGCAGATTCAGAAGCTGGAGGAGATGGTCGCGCAGCGGCTATTCACGCGGAACAACCAGGCGGTCGAACTTACGCAGTTCGGCCACAAGCTGCTGAGCGACACCACCGAGTTTCTGCTGAGCCACGACCGGCTCGTCGAATCGCTGTCGCCGCAGATGCTGACCGGCAAGCTGCGGCTCGGCATCCCCGATTCCTACGCGGCGCACTTCATGGCGGAATTCCTGCCGCGCTTCGCCGCCGACCGGCCGCTGCTCGAACTGACGGTCGAAGCGCGCTCCAGCGACGAGTTGCAGCAGCTGTTCGCGCGCGGCCAGCTCGACATCACGATCGCCGTGGTACCGAAAGCGCCGCCGCACGCCGAGCTGCTCGGCAAGACCCATCCGGTGTGGGTAGCGGCGCGCACGTTCAAGTTCAATCCCGACACACCGCTGCCGATCGCGGTGCAACTGCCGGGCTGCCCGTACCGCGACACCGCATTGCGTGCGCTGAAGAAGGCGAAGATCGCGCACCGGATGCTGCTCGAAAGCGCCAGTTCGCCGGCGGTGGAAGCGTGCATCGCGAACGGCCTCGCGGTCGGCCTGATCGAGCATGAGCGCGTGTCGGGCAACCTGACGAGCCACATCGCCGGAATCGCGCTGCCCGATCTGCCGCCGCACCTCGTCACGGTGCTGACGGACGACAGCAATCGCGCCGCGCTGCATCTGCGCGACGTGCTGAAAAGCACGTTCAGGATCGGATAGGGAAGACAAGGCCGGGAACCGGCCTTGCAAACGAACGCGAACAGTCCCGCAAAACTGCTGCCGGCCCGTTGCAGGCCGGCGGCTTTCTCTCGTCAACCGCCGAGATACGCCTGCTTGATCCGGTCGTTCGCGAGCAGGTTCGCGCCCGTGTCAGCCAGCACCACGCGCCCCGTTTCGAGCACGTAGCCGCGATCGGCCACGCCGAGCGCCTTGTTCGCGTTCTGCTCGACCAGGAAGACCGTGACGCCTTCGTCGCGGATCGTCCGGATGATGTCGAAGATCTGCGCGATCACGAGCGGCGCGAGGCCAAGCGTCGGCTCGTCGAGCAGCAGCAAACGCGGCTTGCTCATCAGCGCGCGGCCGATCGCCAGCATCTGCTGCTCGCCGCCCGACATCGTGCCGGCCCGCTGCGCCGCGCGTTCCTTCAGGCGCGGAAACAGCTTGAACACGTGCTCGATGCCGTCGTCGATCTCGTGGCGACTCGCGAAGAAGCCGCCCATCTTCAGGTTCTCGAGCACCGTCAGGCTCGGGAACACGCGCCGCCCTTCCGGCGAGATCGCCATCCCCTGCCGCATGATCTGGTGCGTCGACATCGCGGTGATGTCATTGCCTTCGAACAGCACGCGGCCCGACGATGCGCGCGGCGTGCCGCATACCGTCATCATCAGCGTCGTCTTGCCGGCGCCGTTGCTGCCGATCAGCGTGACGATCTCGCCCTTGTTCACCTCGATCGACACGCCCGCGAGCGCCTCGACCGCGCCGTAGTGCGTATGGACCTGTTCCAGCTTCAGCATCACTCTTCCCCCAGGTACGCCTTGATCACGCGCGGGTCGTTGCGGACCGCTTCCGGCGTGCCGATCACGATCGGCCGGCCGTGCTCCATCACGAGGATGCGGTCGGACACGCCCATCACGAGGCTCATGTCGTGTTCGATCAGCAGCACCGATACGCCGAACTCGCGGCGCAGCTTGTCGATCAGATGCTGCAGCTCGATCTTTTCCTGCGGGTTGAGGCCGGCCGCCGGCTCGTCGAGCATCAGCAGGCGCGGCTCGGTGATCATGCAGCGCGCGATCTCCAGACGCCGCTGGTGCCCGTACGACAGCGTGCCCGCCGGCCGGTTGGCGACCGACGTCAGCCCCATCCGGTCGAGCCACACGGCCGCACGTTCGAGCGCTTCCTTCTCGGCGTGACGATACGCGGGCGTCGCGAACAGGCCGTGCAGCAGCCCCGCCTTCACCTTGCGATGCTGCGCGACGAGCAGGTTCTCGACGACGGTCAGCGACTTGAACAGGCGGATGTTCTGGAACGTCCGCACGAGGCCCTTCAACGCGATCTTGTGGCTCGGCAGCCCGGCGATCGCGTGGCCGTCGAGCACGACGTCGCCGCCGGTCGGCTTGTAGAAGCCGCCGACGCAGTTGAACACCGTGGTTTTGCCCGCGCCGTTCGGCCCGATGATCGCGAACACCTCGTCGCGGCGCACGTCGAAATCGATGCCGTCCACCGCGAGCAACCCGCCGAAGCGCATCTGCAGCCCGGCGACCTTCAACAGTTCTGCATTCACGCTCATTGCGGCAGCTCCACGTGGGGACGGCTCGCGGGCAGCAGGCCCTGCGGACGCCACATCATCATCAACACCATCACCAGGCCGAAGATCAGCATCCGGTACTCGGCGAACCCGCGCGCGACTTCCGGCAGCACGGTCAGCAGGATCGCCGCGAGAATCACGCCGAGCTGCGAGCCCATCCCGCCGAGCACGACGATCGCGAGGATCAGCGCCGATTCGATGAAGGTGAACGATTCAGGATTCACGAGGCCCTGACGCGCCGCGAAGAACGCGCCGCCGATCCCCGCGAACGCCGCGCCGAGCGTGAACGCCGACAGCTTGATGCGCGTCGGGTTGAGACCCAGCGAACGGCATGCGATCTCGTCGTCGCGCAGCGCTTCCCACGCGCGCCCCATCGGCATGCGGATCAGGCGGCTCGTCACGAACAGCGTGAAGCCCACCAGCAGCAGCGCGATCAGGTACAGGAAGATCACCATGTGCTCGCCGCTGTATTCCAGCCCGATCAGTTCATGGAAGGTCTTCGCACCTTCGACGCTCGCCGAGCGCGCCATCTCGAAGCCGAACACCGTCGGCTTCGGAATGCTCGAGATGCCGTCCGGGCCGCCGGTGAGGCTCGTCAGGTTGTTCGCGAGCAGGCGAATGATTTCGCCGAAGCCGAGCGTGACGATCGCGAGATAGTCGCCGCGCAGGCGCAGCACCGGGAAGCCGAGCAGGAAGCCGAACGTCGCCGCGGCGATCGCCGCGATCGGCAGACACTCCCAGAACGACAGCCCGAAATACTGGTTCAGCATCGCGTACGTATAGCCGCCGACCGCATAGAACCCGACATAGCCGAGATCGAGCAGCCCCGCGAAACCGACCACGATGTTCAGCCCGAGGCCGAGAATCACGTAGATCAGCGCGAGCGTCGCGACGTCCACCGCGCCGCGCGAGCCGAAGAACGGCCACACGAGCCCCACCGCGAGCAGCACCCAGATGATCGCGCGCTGCTGCCGCGCGCCCATCGCAGGCGCCGCCGGCAGCTTCACGGCCGCTTTCGCGCGCATCAGCCACGGCTTGAACAACTGGAACAGGAATACCGCCGCAACGGCGATCCACACCGGGCGCCAGTGCGGCGTCAGCACGACCTGGTAGCCGTCGAGCTTCAGTTGCAGCCCGAGCACCGGAATCGTGAGGATCGCCGTCAGGATCGCGGCAGCCACCGCATTCTTCAACGCCTGGCCGATCGAAGCATCGGCAGCCGGGCGGCGAACGGAAATGACTTGACTCATCTGCGTCTCCCTCAAACCTTTTCGATGTCCGACTTGCCGAGCAGGCCGGTCGGGCGGAAGAGCAGGATCAGCACGAGCAGGCCGAACGCAACCACGTCCTTGTACTCGGCCGGCATGTAGCCCGCGGCGAAGGTTTCGGCCAGGCCCAGCAGCACGCCGCCGAGCATCGCGCCGGGGATGCTGCCGATCCCGCCGAGCACCGCGGCGGTGAACGCCTTGATGCCCGCGACGAAGCCGATATACGGATTCAGCTTGCCGATCGTCAGCCCGATCAGCACGCCGCCGACGGCCGCCAGCATCGCGCCGAGCACGAACGTGAACGAGATCACACGGTTCGTGTCGATGCCGAGCAGGTTCGCCATCTTCATGTCCTCGGCGCACGCACGGCACGCACGGCCCATCCGCGAATGCGAGATGAACAGCGTGAGCGCGATCATCAGCACGAGCGTCACGCAGACGATCAACAGACGCGCATACGGGATCGTCACGTCGTAGTCGCCGCCGAGATGGATGTCGAACGCGCCGGAGATCAGCACCGGCACGGACACGTCGCGCGCGCCCTGGCCGATCTGCACGTAGTTCTGCAGAAAGATCGACATGCCGATCGCCGAGATCAGCGGCACGAGCCGCGGGCCGCCGCGCAGCGGCCGATACGCGACGCGCTCGACCGCGAAGCCGTACAGGCCCGTGACGATCACCGACACGATCAGCGCGGCGCCGAGCACGAGCGGCAACGGATAGCCGGCGGAGATGCCGATGGCCGTCAGGGTCACGAGGCCCACGTACGCGCCGATCATGTAGATCTCGCCGTGGGCGAAGTTGATCATGCCGATGATGCCGTAGACCATCGAATAGCCGATGGCGATCAACGCATAGATCGCACCCAGCGTCAGGCCGTTGACCAGTTGCTGGGCGAATTGAGGAAAGAAGTCAGTCATGTGCGGGAAGCTCCCGTTGGCGCTGTGTCGCATGCCTGCGCCGGATCACGGCGGTCGGCCGCGCGCAACGCACGGTGTCGTCTCGGGCCGCCCGTTGGCCGCGGAACGGCCAAATGCGCACGCGCTCCGCCCGGGTGACGGGCAGAGCGCGTGTGCGGGGCGGGTACTCCGTATTACTTGGCGGCGGTCTTCGTCGCGTCCTTGTGCCACGTGTAGACGACGAACTTGAACGCCTTCAGGTCGCCCTGTGCGTCATACGCGACCTTGCCGATCGGCGTGTCGAACGTCGTCTTGTGCATGTACGCGGCGACCTTGGTCGGATCCGTCGTCTTCGCACCCGCGATCGCGTCGGCGATGATCTTCACCGCGGCGTACGACGGCATCTGGAACGGGCCGTTCGGATCGCGCTTCTTGTCCGCGAACGCCTTCACGAGCGCCGCGTTGGCCGGATCGGCCGAGAAGTCGGCCGGCAGCGTGACCAGCATGCCTTCCGAAGCCGGGCCGGCAATCGCCGTCACGTCCTTGTTGCCCACACCTTCAGGCCCCATGAACGTCGCCTTCACGCCCTGCTCGCGCGCCTGGCGCATCAACAGGCCCATTTCCGGGTGGTAGCCGCCGAAGTAGACGAAATCGACGCCTTGCGACTTCAGCTTCGTGATGATCGCCGAGTAGTCCGAATCGCCGGCGTTGATGCCTTCGAACAGCACGACCGGGATCTTCGCGGCTTCGAGGTCCTTCTTCACCGACGACGCGATGCCCTGGCCGTACGACTGCTTGTCGTGCAGGACCGCGACCTTCTTCGGCTTCACGTTGTTGATGATGTAGTGCGCGGCGGCCGGGCCTTGCTGGTCGTCGCGGCCGATCGTGCGGAAGATGAAGTGGCGCTTCTTGCCTTCGGTCAGCTGCGGCGCGGTGGCCGACGGCGTGACCATCACGATGCCTTCGTTCTCGTAGATGTCCGACGCGGGAATCGTCGAACCCGAGCACACGTGGCCGATCACGTACTTGATCTTCTGGCTGACGATCTTGTTGGCGACGGCGACGGCCTGCTTCGGTTCGCACGCGTCGTCCATCAGCACGACTTCGAACTTGTTGCCGCCCGCACCGCCTGCCGCGTTGATCTGTTCGATCGCGGTCAGCGCGCCGGCCTTCACCATGTCGCCGTATTGGGCGACCGAGCCGCTCATCGGACCAGCGATGGCGATCTTCACGGTTTCCGCTTGCGCGGCGGCGGCGCCCGCGGCGAACAGCACGGCGGCGACGGAAATGGACGTAAGACGGGACAGCGTCATCTGGGAGCTCCTCGATGTTGTTTAGTCATACGGGCAAAGGCGGCATGACTTGCGCAATCGAACAGCACCCGGGGCGAGGACATGGGACACGCCCGAGACACATAGAAGACGGAACTCCGGCGGAATGTTGCGTAGCGGGGCCCGGCTCTTGCAGTCCCCGAAGGGGACGTCTGGTTCGGAAAGACATCGTGATGCGTCTTGCATTGCGCAAGCGTTTCGCCTGCCCCGCTTGCCAAATCGCTGGCTCGGAGGGATGGTCCGACAGCTGTTGGCAAGGCAGCCGAAATTATATGGGCGTTTTTCAATCGTCTGTCAAAAATGCCTGTCGATTGAGGGAAAACACGTACGTTTTTGAGATGGGTGGGTGGCGATGGGAGCGCAACCTCGGCGAGGCGGGAACGTTTGCTTCGAGTGCAATCGGGTTGCTATTCGGCACGGGGATCGGGGCGGATTCCTTGCTGGGCGGGGTGTTCGGCGATGGGGAGGTCGCGCCGGCGCATTTTTCGAGCTACCGACGGCCCGGATGTTGGAAATCAATCGACTGATGATTGTGAGCGTGCGCACCAGGACGGGGCGCTACGCGAGGCGGGAAAAATTTCCGTTTAGCGGAAAAACCAAACATATTGAAAGCTTTTTGATATATCCGTGAAATAATGCGAACTCGCTTCCGCAATCCAGCCAGCCTTCGTGCAAGTCGCGCCCGCCGCGCGTCGCAATCGCCTCAGGGCCGCGTCGACACCCGCTCGTCGCCCCGTCGCCAGCCAGTGATCTGCCGTTTTGTTCAATGCACATCACCTGCTTTGGATCGCCATGAATTGCCCTTTCCGCCTGTGTTCCGCCGCCGCGATCGCGTGCGCGCTCTCTGTTTCGACTTCCCATGCTTCGGAACGCGATACGCTGACCGATCGATCGGCCGGTGCCAATGTGTTCCGCTCGGAGCGGCGTGCGACTGCTCGGGATGACGGACATGCTGCGCGGATGAGCCGTCGACGCGTGCAGTTCGCCGCCCCCACCGAACGTAGCCCGTTCGATACACCGGATACGCGGCCGTTGCGGGTGACAAGCGATGCGCTCGTGGCATCGCCGCCTTCTTTTAAACACGAACCCGATTTTCTCTCGGCTCCGAACCGCGTCGCGCTTGGCGCGGGCGGGAGCGACAGTTTGGGTCGCGCAGTGCCCGGGTATGAGCAGCGCGAGCAGCACTGGAACGAATACCTGCGCGCGACCGGCTCTCGATCAGTTGGAAGTGCGGGTGCGCATGCGCCCCAGCGGCCGTACGATGCGCCTCGCGGTCCGCACGGCGCGCCGAATCCGTTCGATCCGTCGGTGCCGCAACCGGAGACGCGGACGTTCTACGACAACGGATCGGGGACGAAATGCACGGCTACCGGCGGTGCGGGGACGTCGCGGTCGTCTTGCGATATTGTTTGGTGATGCGGGGTTTTGGGTGGCTGGAGTTACGGCTGCTCTACCCTGTCCGGCGCGCTGCGGACGTCGCGCAGCGCGGCCGCCCCGGGCGCCCCCCCGGCCGCTCAAACCCTTATCAATTTGAGAGTCGCTAGTCTCGCACGTAGCGAGGCCGAGGGGATCGAACTCG
>NZ_LOYC01000063.1:0-1805 GCF_001524725.1 Burkholderia sp. MSMB1072 | reverse complement strand
ACCGGCGCACTGGGTGGCATCGGTGGCGGCGGGACCGGCGGCCTTGGCGGCGTTGTCGGCACGGTAGCGAATACGGCGACGGGTGCAGTCGGAACACTGACTGGCGCGCTGGGCGGTGTTGGCGGCGGGACCGGTGGTCTCGGTGGTGTCGTTGGAACGGTGGGCAACGCGGCAAGCGGCGCGGTCGGTACGGTGACGGGTGCCTTGGGTGGGGTCGGCGATCCGACCGGTGGGCTTGGTGGCGTGGTTGGCACGGTAACCGGCGCACTGGGTGGCATCGGTGGCGGCGGGACCGGCGGCCTTGGCGGCGTTGTCGGCACGGTAGCGAATACGGCCACGGGTGCAGTCGGAACGCTGACTGGCGCACTGGGCGGTGTTGGTGGCGGGACCGGTGGTCTCGGTGGCGTCGTTGGAACGGTGGGCAACGCGGCAAGCGGCGCGGTCGGTACGGTGACGGGTGCCTTGGGTGGAGTGGGCGATCCGACTGGTGGGCTTGGTGGTGTGGTCGGCACGGTAACCGGCGCACTGGGTGGCATCGGTGGTGGCGGGACTGGCGGCCTCGGTGGCGTCGTCGGCACGGTAGCGAACACGGCGACGGGTGCAGTCGGAACGCTGACTGGCGCGCTGGGTGGTGTCGGCGGTGGGACCGGTGGCCTCGGCGGCGTCGTTGGAACGGTGGGCAACGCGGCAAGCGGTGCAGTCGGTACGGTGACGGGTGCGTTGGGTGGGGTCGGCGATCCGACCGGCGGGCTTGGTGGTGTGGTCGGTACGGTAACCGGCGCACTGGGTGGCATCGGTGGCGGCGGGACCGGCGGCCTTGGCGGCGTTGTCGGCACGGTAGCGAATACGGCGACGGGTGCAGTCGGAACACTGACTGGCGCGCTGGGCGGTGTTGGCGGCGGGACCGGTGGTCTCGGTGGTGTCGTTGGAACGGTGGGCAACGCGGCAAGCGGCGCGGTCGGTACGGTGACGGGTGCCTTGGGTGGAGTGGGCGATCCGACTGGTGGGCTTGGTGGTGTAGTCGGTACGGTAACCGGCGCACTGGGTGGCATCGGTGGTGGCGGGACTGGCGGCCTCGGCGGCGTTGTCGGCACGGTAGCGAACACGGCCACGGGTGCAGTCGGAACGCTGACCGGCGCACTGGGTGGTGCTGGCGGCGGGACTGGCGGCCTCGGCGGCGTTGTCGGCACGGTAGCGAACACGGCGACGGGTGCAGTCGGAACGCTGACTGGCGCGCTGGGTGGTGTTGGTGGCGGAACTGGTGGCCTCGGCGGTGTTGTCGGCACGATAGCCAACTCGGCAACCGGTGCAGTCGGGACGTTGGCTGGCGCAGCGGGTGGTGTCGGCGGTGCGACCGGCAGTCTCGGGGGCATCGTTGGCACGGTGGGTAACACGGCCACCGGTGCAGTCGGAACCCTGGCCGGCGCAGTGGGCGGTGCTGGCGGCGCGGCCGGCGGTCTCGGCGGCATCGTGGGCACGGTAGCCAACACGGCCACCGGTGCAGTCGGAACCCTGGCCGGCGCAGTGGGCGGTGCTGGCGGCGCGACCGGCGGTCTTGGCGGCATCGTCGGCACGGTAGCCAACTCGGCAACAGGTGCAGCCGGAACGCTGGCCGGCGCAGTGGGCGGTGTCGGCGGCGTCGTAGGCGCGGTTGGCAACTCGGCAACAAGTGCAGTCGGAACGTTGGCCGGCGCAGCGGGTAGTGTCGGCGGCGGCGCGACCGGTGGTCTCGGCAGTCTCGGCGGCATCGTTGATACGGTAGCCAACTCGGCAACAGGCGCAGTCGGAACGTTGGCTGGCGCAGC
>NZ_LOYC01000062.1:0-1337 GCF_001524725.1 Burkholderia sp. MSMB1072 | reverse complement strand
TCGAAGGCTTCGTCGATCGTGCCGACCATGTAGAACGCCTGTTCCGGCAGGTGGTCGCACTCGCCGTCGACGATCATCTTGAAGCCGCGGATCGTTTCCTTCAGCGGCACGTACTTGCCCGGCGAGCCCGTGAACACTTCAGCGACGTGGAACGGCTGCGACAGGAAACGCTGGATCTTACGCGCACGCGCGACCGACAGCTTGTCTTCCGGCGACAGTTCGTCCATGCCCAGAATCGCGATGATGTCGCGCAGTTCCTTGTAGCGCTGCAGCGTCTGCTGAACGCGGCGGGTGATCGTGTAGTGCTCTTCGCCGATCACGTTCGGGTCGATCTGGCGCGACGTCGAGTCGAGCGGGTCGACCGCCGGGTAGATACCCAGCGAAGCGATGTCACGCGACAGAACGACGGTTGCGTCCAGGTGGCCGAAGGTGGTCGCCGGCGACGGGTCGGTCAAGTCGTCCGCAGGGACGTAGACTGCCTGAACCGACGTAATCGAGCCCTTCTTGGTCGACGTGATGCGCTCTTGCAGCTTGCCCATTTCTTCAGCCAGCGTCGGCTGATAGCCCACTGCCGACGGCATACGGCCGAGCAGTGCCGACACTTCGGTACCGGCCAGCGTGAAACGGTAGATGTTGTCGACGAAGAACAGCACGTCGAGGCCTTCGTCACGGAAGTGCTCGGCCATCGTCAGGCCGGTCAGCGCGACGCGCAGACGGTTGCCCGGCGGCTCGTTCATCTGGCCGTACACCAGCGCGACCTTGTCGAGAACGTTCGAGTCCTTCATTTCGTGGTAGAAGTCGTTCCCTTCACGGGTCCGTTCGCCCACGCCCGCGAACACGGAATAACCGCCGTGCTCCTTCGCGATGTTGTTGATGAGCTCCATCATGTTGACGGTCTTGCCCACGCCTGCACCACCGAACAGGCCAACCTTGCCGCCCTTCGCGAACGGGCAGATCAGGTCGATGACCTTGATACCCGTTTCGAGCAGTTCGGTCGACGGCGACAGTTCGTCGAACGCCGGTGCCTTCTGGTGGATCGAACGCGTATGTTCGCTTTCGATCGGGCCGGCTTCGTCGATCGGACGGCCGAGCACGTCCATGATTCGGCCGAGGGTCGGCTTGCCGACCGGCACCGAGATCGGCTTCGCCGTGTTCTTCACGGTCAGGCCGCGGCGCAGGCCGTCGGATGCACCCAGACAGATGGTACGGACCACGCCGTCGCCCAGCTGCTGCTGGACTTCGAGCGTCAGTTCCGAGCCATCGAGAATGAGCGCGTCGTAGATCTTCGGCATGCTGTCGCGCGGGAATTCCACGTCGATAACGGCGCCGATGCACTG
>NZ_LOYC01000061.1:0-2114 GCF_001524725.1 Burkholderia sp. MSMB1072 | reverse complement strand
GCCAACAGCTCCATCACGTCGCTGTCCACGTCGACCTCGACGGGCCTGTCCACGGCCAACAGCTCCATCACGTCGCTGTCCACGTCGACCTCGACGGGCCTGTCCACGGCCAACAGCTCCATCACGTCGCTTTCGACTTCGACCTCGACGGGCATCAACTCGCTGTCCACCGGCCTGAGCTCGGTCTCGACGAAGACGGACAACCTCGGTAATAGCACCGCCTCGGCACTTGGCGGCGGTTCGACGTACGACCCGACGACGGGCAAGGTCTCGGCCCCGTCGTACACCACGTACAACGCGAATGGCACGACGTCGACCGCCAACAGCGTGGGCTCGGCGATCGACAACATCAACAGCCAGGGCATCAAGTACTTCCACGCGAACTCTACCGGCCCCGACAGCACCGCAACGGGTGCCGACGCTGTCGCCATTGGCTCCGGCGCTGTCGCCAGCACGGACAACTCCGTCGCGCTCGGCGCCAACTCGAAGACCACCGCGGCAACCGCCACGAGCAGCGCCACCGTCAACGGCGTGACGTTCAGCGGATTCGCTGGCGCCAATCCGGTCGGCGTCGTCAGCGTGGGTGATAGCGGCAAGGAACGACAAGTCACCAACGTTGCCGCAGGCCAGGTGACTCCGACCAGTACCGATGCGATCAACGGCAGCCAGCTGTATTCGGTCGCTCAACAAGTCGGTACTGCGACCAGCGCCATTTCGTCGCTGTCCACGTCGACTTCGACTGGCTTGTCGACGGCCAACAGCTCGATCACCTCGCTGTCGACTTCGACCTCGACTGGCCTGTCCACGGCCAATAGCTCCATCACGTCCCTGTCGACTTCGACCTCGACCGGCCTGTCGACGGCTAACAGCTCGATTACGTCGCTGTCGACCTCGACCTCGACTGGCCTGTCCACGGCTAACAGCTCGATCACGTCGCTGTCGACCTCGACTTCGACTGGCCTGTCGACGGCTAACAGCTCGATCACGTCGCTCTCGACCTCGACCTCGACGGGCCTGTCGACGGCTAACAGCTCGATCACGTCGCTGTCGACTTCGACTTCGACGGGTCTGTCGACGGCTAACAGCTCCATCACGTCGCTGTCGACCTCGACCTCGACCGGTCTGTCCACGGCCAATAGCTCGATCACGTCGCTGTCCACGTCGACTTCGACGGGTCTGTCGACGGCCAACAGCTCGATCACGTCCCTGTCGACCTCGACCTCGACTGGCCTGTCGACGGCCAACAGCTCGATCACGTCGCTCTCGACCTCGACCTCGACTGGCCTGTCCACGGCCAACAGCTCGATCACGTCGCTGTCGACCTCGACTTCGACCGGTCTGTCGACGGCTAACAGCTCGATCACGTCGTTGTCGACCTCGACGTCGACCGGTCTGTCGACGGCCAACAGCTCGATCACGTCGTTGTCGACCTCGACCTCGACGGGCCTGTCGACGGCTAACAGCTCGATCACGTCGCTGTCGACTTCGACTTCGACGGGTCTGTCGACGGCTAACAGCTCCATCACCTCGCTGTCGACCTCGACCTCGACCGGTCTGTCCACGGCCAACAGCTCGATCACGTCGTTGTCGACCTCGACCTCGACGGGCCTGTCGACGGCTAACAGCTCGATCACGTCGCTGTCGACTTCGACTTCGACGGGTCTGTCGACGGCTAACAGCTCGATTACGTCGCTCTCGACCTCGACCTCGACCGGTCTGTCCACGGCCAATAGCTCGATCACGTCGCTGTCCACGTCGACTTCGACTGGCCTGTCGACGGCTAACAGCTCGATCACGTCGCTGTCCACGTCGACTTCGACTGGCCTGTCGACGGCTAACAGCTCCATCACCTCGCTGTCGACCTCGACCTCGACCGGTCTGTCCACGGCCAATAGCTCGATCACGTCGCTGTCGACCTCGACTTCGACGGGCCTGTCCACGGCCAACAGCTCCATCACGTCGCTGTCCACGTCGACCTCGACGGGCCTGTCCACGGCGAATAGCTCCATCACGTCGCTTTCGACCTCGACTTCGACTGGCCTGTCCACGGCCAACAGCTCCATCACGTCGCTGTCCACGTCGACCTCGACGGGCCTGTCCACGGCCAACAGCTC
>NZ_LOYC01000060.1:0-553 GCF_001524725.1 Burkholderia sp. MSMB1072 | reverse complement strand
AGACCGCTCATCTGCTGCTCGATCACCTGCGTCACCGTGTCTTCCACCGTCTTCGCGGAAGCGCCCGGGTAGTTCGCCTGGATCTGGATCGTCGGCGGTGCGATCGTCGGATACTGCGCGATCGGCATCTTGAAGATCGATGCGACGCCGGCCAGCATCAGCACGATCGCGATCACCCACGCGAAGATCGGGCGATCGATAAAGAACTTGGCCATGAAACGGACTCCCTGTTATTGCGCGCTCGACGCGGCGGCCGAACTCGCTGCGGCATGGGCCGCGGTACTCGCCGGCGCGGCGCTTGCCGTCGTGGCGGATGCGGCGTCCGCCGCGGGAGCGAGCTGCGCGGGGACCGTCTTCACGGTCGCGCCCGGGCGTACCTTGTCGACGCCTTGCACGATCACGTGATCGCCCGCCTGCAGACCGCCTTCGACGATCCAGTTCTGGCCGTATGTGCCGGTCGTCGTCAACGGACGTGACTCGACCTTGTTGGCCGCGTTCACCACCATCGCGATCGCCTGGCCCTTCTGGTCGTGCGTGACGCCGATCTGCGGCA
>NZ_LOYC01000059.1:0-1201 GCF_001524725.1 Burkholderia sp. MSMB1072 | reverse complement strand
TGCTGGAGAGCCGCGGGTTGCTCGAAAGCCGGCCGCAGTCGGGCTATTTCGTGAACCTGCGTCGCGACGACGGTCACGCGCCGGTGCGCGAGCTGAGGCCGTCGAAGCCGATCGCGATCTCGTCGTCGGTCGACGTGAGTCGGCTCGTGCTGTCGACGCTGCGCTCGATCGGCACGGACGACGCGGTGCCGCTCGGCTCGCCGTATCCGGACCCGAGCCTGTTTCCGTTCGAGAAGCTCAATCGCTACGCATACGCGGCCGGCCGCGACAAATCGCTGTGGGGCGTGACCGACGGGTTGCCGCCGGGCCACCCGCGGCTGATCCGGCAGATCGCGCGCCGCTACCTGGAAAACGGGATGTCGGTGGATCCGAACGAGATCATCGTGACGGTCGGCGCGACGGAGGCGATCAACCTGTGCCTGCAGGCGGTCGCGAAGCCGGGCGACACGATAGCGGTGGAGTCGCCGACGTTCTACGCGATGCTGCATGCGATCGAGCGGATGGGGATGAAGGCGATCGAGGTCGCCACGCATCCGGAATACGGAATCGACATCGCGGCGCTGGCTGCGATCGCGAAGTCGCAGCCGATCGCCGCGTGCATGGTGATGCCGAACTTCCAGAACCCGCTGGGCTTCCAGATGCCGGACGAGCGCAAGCGCGAACTGGTTGAGTTTGCAACGAAGGCCGGGATGCCGATCATCGAGAACGGCGTGTACAACGAACTGTATTTCGGCGACACGCATCCGAGCTCGCTGAAGTCGTACGACCGTAGCGGGATCGTGCTGCATTGTTCGTCGTTCTCGAAGAGCCTGACGGCTGCGTACCGGATCGGCTGGGCGCTGCCGGGCCGCTACCGCGAACAGGTCGAGAAGCTGAAGTTCCTGAATACGCTCGCGACGCCGTCGTTGCCGCAACTGGCGATCGCGGAGTTTCTGGAACGGGACGGCTACGAGCATCACCTGCGGCGCTTGCGCAAGGCGTATGCGCAGCAGGCGAACCTGATGCGCGCGATGGTGTCGCGGTTCTTTCCGGAAGGCACGCGCATGTCGAGCCCGGCGGGCGGTTACGTGCTGTGGGTCGAGTTGCCCGCGCAGGTCGACGCGATGCGGTTGTATCAGCTCGCGCTGGAGCAGGGGATCACGATCGGGCCGGGCTACATGTTCTCGATCACCGACAACTACCGGAACTTCATCCGCCTGAA
>NZ_LOYC01000058.1:0-142901 GCF_001524725.1 Burkholderia sp. MSMB1072 | reverse complement strand
ACTCTTCAGTTCAAACCTGTTACTGTTTTCGGTTCTTTCGAACCGGTCGCTCACTCAAAGCTGACAGGAATATGAATTGCTTCATAAACCTGACTTACTTTAGTGTGAGACTCTTGATACTTTTGCTATCTGATCCGAGGATCAGCTCGCTTTCATCAAGCGCCCACACTTATCGGCTGTTAATTTTTAAAGAGCATTCTGCGAGGGATCTTGAACCCCTCAGCAGCGCTGCGCTTTCAGCAGCAGAGAAGCGAGATTATGAACCGTGTTTCGCAGCGCGTCAACAACTTTCTGCACGACATCGTTGCGACTGCGGGGCCATCTTCCTGCGCCGTCGGGCTCGCTACTTCCGAATCTCAACAGCACCGCTTCCCTTCCTCCCGCGCCGCGTTTCCGTTAGCGCGAAAGAGGCGTGATTCTATGCATCCGCCCCCGTCCGTGCAAGCTCTTTGTGAAGAAAGTTTGAAAAAGCCCCCGTGCGCTACCGCGCACGGGGGCTTTTGAAGAACCGAGCGAAGCAATCACGCCGAGAATCGATACAGAGCAGTCACCGGATACCTACCGCGGTGCGCGGCGCAGGCTGATCAACGGTGCTTGAACACCGGCTTGCGCTTCTCGACGAATGCCGCCATCCCTTCCTTCTGGTCTTCGGTTGCGAACAACGAATGGAACAACCGGCGCTCGAAGTGGACGCCTTCAGCCAGCGTCGTCTCGTACGCGCGGTTCACCGACTCCTTGACCATCATGACCGCCGGCAGCGAGAACTCGGCGATCGTCGTCGCGGCGGCAATCGCCTCGTCGAGCAGCTTGTCGGCCGGCAGCACGCGCGACACGAGCCCGGCACGCTCGGCTTCGGCGGCGTCCATGAAGCGCGCGGTCAGGCACATGTCCATCGCCTTCGCCTTCGATACCGCGCGGGGCAAACGCTGCGTGCCGCCCGCACCCGGCATGACGCCCAGCTTGATTTCCGGCTGACCGAATTTGGCCGTGTCCGCCGCGAAGATGATGTCGCACATCATCGCGAGCTCGCAGCCACCGCCCAGCGCAAAGCCCGAAACCGCAGCAATGATCGGTTTGCGGATCTCGCGGACCGTCTCCCAGTTGCGCGTGATGTAGTCGCCCCGATAGACATCCATATAGGAGTAGGCCGCCATCATGCCGATGTCCGCGCCGGCAGCGAATGCCTTCTCGCTCCCGGTCACGACGATCGCGCCGATATCGTCGTCCGCATCGAACGCCTTCAGCGCAGCACCCAGCTCGTCCATCAGCGCATCGTTCAGCGCATTCAGCGCCTTCGGACGGTTCAGCGTCACCAGACCGACACGCCCGCGGGTCTCCACCAGGATGTTCTCGTAAGCCATCTATTTCTCCTCGATCAATGAAATGAGAAACGCCTCGCACATGCGAATAGTTTGATGCTACCATTCTCCGACCAACCGGTCGGTTAATTAATCGATCCGATCCCTCTCAACGTTCATCAGGCCGCCGCCATGACCCATGCCCTGTTCACGAAGCACGAAGACACGCTGAAACACGCACTCGCCGCCATCGAGAGCCGCGGGTACTGGAGCCCGTTCGCCGAAATGCCGAGTCCCAAAGTGTACGGGGAAAGCGCAAGCGCGGACGGTGAGGCCGCGTTCAAGTCGCACCTCGACAAGACCTTCGTGCTCGACCAGCCGGCGTCCGGTGAAACGGTCGGCGCCGAGCGCTCGCCGTACGGCATCGCGCTGGGCGTCCGGTATCCGAAATCGACGCCCGACGCCCTGATCGCTGCCGCAGCGGCCGCGCGACGCACGTGGCGCGAAGCCGGCCCGAGCGCGTGGGTCGGCGTCAGCCTCGAAATCCTCGCGCGCCTGAACCGCGCAAGCTTCGAAATTGCCTACAGCGTGATGCACACCACGGGGCAAGCCTTCATGATGGCGTTCCAGGCCGGCGGCCCGCACGCGCAGGACCGCGCCCTCGAGGCAGTTGCCTATGCGTGGGACGAACTGCGCCGCATCCCGGCCGATGCGCACTGGGAAAAGCCGCAAGGCAAGAACCCGCCGCTCGCGATGCACAAGCGCTATACGATCGTGCCGCGCGGCACGGGCCTCGTGCTCGGCTGCTGCACGTTCCCGACCTGGAACGGCTACCCGGGCCTGTTCGCCGATCTGGCAACCGGTAATGCCGTGATCGTCAAACCGCATCCGGGCGCGATTCTGCCGCTCGCCATCACGGTGCGGATCGCCCGCGACGTGCTGCGCGAAGCAGGGTTCGATCCGAACGTCGTCACGCTCCTCGCGACCGAACCCAACGACGGCGCCCTCGTCCAGGATCTCGCGCTGCGCCCGGAGATCAAGCTGATCGACTTCACCGGCAGCACGCAGAACGGCACGTGGCTCGAACGCCATGCCCATCAGGCGCAGGTCTACACCGAGAAAGCCGGCGTCAACCAGATCGTGATCGACTCGACCGACGACCTGAAGGCCGCCGCCAAGAACATCGCGTTCTCGCTGGCGCTGTACTCCGGCCAGATGTGCACGGCACCGCAGAACATCTACGTGCCGCGCGACGGCATCCGGACGGCCGACGGCCATGCGAGCTTCGACGACGTCGCACAAGCGATCGCGATTGCCGTGCAAAAACTCACCGGCGACCCGGCACGCTCGGTCGAACTGATCGGCGCGATCCAGAACGACGGCGTGACCGCGCGTATCGACGACGCGCGCAAACTCGGCCGTGTGCTCGCGGACAGCGTGCCCCTCCAGCACCCCGCTTTCCCCGATGCGCGCGTGCGTACCCCCCTCGTGCTGCAACTCGACGCAGCCGACCGCGAGAAATTTACGCAGGAGTGGTTCGGCCCGATCTCGTTCGTGATCGCAACCGACTCCACCGCGCAATCGCTCGATCTGGCCGGTGCAATCGCCGCCGAGCATGGCGCACTGACCCTCTCCGTCTACAGCACCGACGACGCAATCGTCAACGCCGCACACGACGCAGCGGTGCGTGGCGGCGTCGCGCTGTCGATCAACCTGACGGGCGGCGTATTCGTCAATCAGTCGGCCGCGTTCTCCGACTTCCACGGCACGGGCGCGAATCCAGCCGCCAACGCCGCGCTGGCCGACCCGGCATTCGTCGCCAACCGGTTCCGCGTGGTTCAAAGCCGCGTCCATGTTGCCCCGAAGGCAGTACCTGCGGAAGCTGGCCAGACGGCATAACCCGAATGGCCGACGTGCAAACGCCGCCACGTTCTCTACCATGAACGAATCCGCCACCCGGCGGGTTCGTCACTCACCGATACGCTCATGACAGACGCCTACATCTGCGACGCGATTCGCACTCCCATCGGCCGCTACGGCGGCGCCCTGAAAGATGTCCGCGCCGACGACCTCGGCGCGGTGCCGCTCAAGGCGCTGATCGAGCGAAACCGCGACGTCGACTGGGCAGCGATCGACGACGTGATCTACGGCTGCGCGAACCAGGCCGGCGAAGACAACCGCAACGTCGCGCGCATGTCCGCGCTGCTGGCAGGCCTGCCCACCGCCGTGCCGGGCACGACGCTGAACCGACTGTGCGGCTCCGGAATGGATGCGGTCGGCACGGCAGCGCGCGCGATCAAGGCAGGCGAAGCGCGCCTGATGATCGCAGGTGGCGTCGAGAGCATGACGCGCGCACCGTTCGTGATGGGCAAGGCCGCGAGCGCGTTCGCGCGCCAGGCCGACATCTTCGATACGACGATCGGCTGGCGTTTCGTCAATCCGCTGATGAAGCAGTTGTATGGGGTCGATTCGATGCCGGAGACGGCCGAGAACGTTGCGGTCGATTACCACATCAACCGCGCGGATCAAGACCTGTTCGCGCTGCGCAGCCAGCAGAAGGCCGCGCGGGCACAGCAGGACGGTACGCTCGCCGAGGAAATCGTACCGGTCACGATTGCGCAGAAGAAGGGCGATCCCGTGGTCGTGTCGCGTGACGAGCATCCGCGCGAAACGTCGCTCGAAGCGCTCGCGAAGCTGAAGGGCGTCGTGCGCCCGGACGGCTCGGTCACGGCCGGCAACGCGTCGGGCGTCAACGACGGCGCCTGCGCGCTGCTGCTCGCCAATGCGCAGGCGGCCGACCAATATGGCCTGCGCCGCCGCGCGCGCGTCGTCGGGATGGCGACGGCCGGCGTCGAGCCGCGCGTAATGGGCATCGGTCCCGCGCCGGCCACGCAGAAGCTGCTGCACCAGCTCGGCATGCGCATAGACCAGTTCGACGTGATCGAACTGAACGAGGCGTTCGCGTCGCAAGGTCTCGCGGTGCTGCGCATGCTCGGCGTCGCCGACGACGATCCCCGCGTGAACCCGAACGGTGGTGCGATCGCGCTCGGCCACCCGCTCGGCGCATCGGGCGCGCGGCTCGTCACCACGGCGCTCCATCAACTCGAGCATACCGGCGGCCGCTTCGCGCTCTGTACGATGTGCATCGGCGTCGGCCAGGGCATCGCGCTCGCGATCGAACGCGTGTAACCGACGCGCCGCGCGCCTATAACGAAGTCATGAAGGAGACACTGAATGTCCTATCAGGCGATCCAGCTGGATATCGATCAGGCCGCGCGCGTGGCCACGATCACGCTCAACCGCCCCGACAAGCTGAACAGCTTCACACGGGCGATGCATCGCGAACTGCAATCGGCGCTCGATGAAGTCGAAGCCGCCGGCGCACGCGCACTGATTCTGACGGGTGCGGGACGCGGCTTTTGCGCGGGCCAGGACCTCGCCGACCTCGACTTCACGCCAGGCGCGTCCACCGACCTCGGCACGCTGATCGACGAGCATTTCAATCCGCTGATCCGCCGCCTGCAGCGTCTGCCGATTCCCGTGATCGCCGCCGTCAACGGAACGGCGGCCGGCGCCGGCGCAAATCTCGCACTTGCGTGCGACCTGGTGTTCGCTGCCCGCTCGAGCAGTTTCATCCAGGCCTTCGTCAAGATCGGACTCGTGCCCGATTCGGGCGGCACGTGGTTCCTGCCGCAGCGCGTCGGCATGGCACGCGCGCTGGGGCTCGCGCTGACCGGCGACAAGCTCGGCGCCGAACAAGCCGAACAGTGGGGCCTGATCTGGCGCGCGGTCGACGACGACGCGCTCGTCGCCACGGTCCGCCAGCTTGCCACCCAGCTCGCGCAGCAGCCGACGCTCGCCATCGCATCGATCAAGCAGTCGATGCGAGACAGCGTCACGAACACGCTCGATCAGCAGCTCGACCTCGAGCGCGACCTGCAGCGCAAGCTCGGCCAGTCGGACGACTATGCGGAAGGTGTGAAGGCCTTCATCGAGAAGCGCGCGCCGCGCTTCGAAGGGCGTTGACATGATGAACGCCACCGCCACGCTCGACCCCGATTCGCTCGCCCGCGCCACCGCGCAGGCCATGTACGACGCCGACGCCTGCAGCCGCGCGTTCGGCATGGAAATCGTCGAAGTACGCGCCGGCTACGCCCGCCTGCAGATGCGCGTGCGACCCGAATTCCTGAACGGGCACCAGACCTGTCACGGCGGAATCATCTTCACGCTCGCCGATTCGACGTTCGCGTTCGCGTGCAACTCGTACAACCTGAATGCGGTCGCGGCCGGCTGCTCAATCGAATTCCTGCGCCCCGTGCACGGTGGCGACGTGCTGACGGCCGAGGCGGTCGAACAGGCGCGTGCCGGCCGCCACGGCATCTACGACATCCGCGTCACGAACCAGACAGGCGACACGATCGCGATGTTTCGCGGCAAATCGGCCCAGATCAAAGGCACGGTCATCCCGGAAGACCGCTGACGTCGACGGCTCGCCCCATAACAAACACTGGAGACATGCATGACTACCCCGCTACCGCTCGAGCCGATCGAGACCGCCTCACGCGACGAGTTGACCGCGCTGCAGCTCGAACGCCTCAAGTGGTCGCTCCGGCACGCGTATGACCACTCGCCCGTCTATCGCCGCAAGTTCGACGAAGCCGGTGTGCATCCGGACGACCTGAAAACGCTCGCCGACCTGTCGCGCTTTCCGTTCACGACCAAGGGCGATCTGCGCGACAGCTATCCGTTCGGGATGTTCGCGGTGCCGCAGGACCAGATCTCGCGCATCCACGCGTCGTCGGGCACGACCGGCAAGCCGACGGTCGTCGGCTATACGGCCGCCGACATCGATACGTGGGCGAATCTCGTCGCACGCTCGATCCGCGCCGCCGGTGCGCGCCGCGGCGACAAGGTCCACGTCAGCTACGGCTACGGGCTGTTCACGGGCGGGCTCGGCGCGCACTACGGCGCCGAACGCGCAGGGCTGACCGTGATCCCGTTCGGCGGCGGCCAGACCGAAAAACAGGTACAGCTGATCCAGGATTTCCGGCCCGACATCATCATGGTCACGCCGAGCTACATGCTGTCGATCGCCGACGAGATCGAGCGCCAGGGTCTCGATCCCGTGCAGAGTTCGCTGCGCATCGGCATCTTCGGCGCGGAGCCGTGGACCAACGACATGCGCGTCGCGATCGAACAGCGGATGGGCATCGACGCGGTCGACATCTACGGGTTATCCGAAGTGATGGGCCCGGGCGTCGCGTCCGAATGCGTCGAGACCAAGGACGGCCCGACCATCTGGGAAGACCACTTCTATCCGGAAATCATCGATCCCGACACCGGCGAAGTGCTGCCGGACGGCCAACTCGGCGAACTCGTGTTCACGTCGCTGACGAAGGAAGCGCTGCCGATCGTCCGCTATCGCACGCGCGACCTCACGCGCCTGTTGCCGGGCACCGCCCGGACGATGCGCCGGATGGAGAAGATCACCGGACGGTCGGACGACATGATGATCGTGCGTGGCGTCAACGTGTTCCCGACACAAATCGAGGAACAGTTGCTCAAGCAGCGCGCGCTCGCGCCGCACTATCAGATCGTGCTGACCAAGGAAGGTCCGCTCGACGTGCTGACGCTCAACGTCGAGCCGTGCCCGGAAACCGCGCCCGATACCGCGGCGATCCAGGCGGCAAAACAGGCGCTCGCGTACGACATCAAGTCGCTGATCGGCGTGACGGCCGTGATCAACGTGCTGCCCGTGAACGGCATCGAGCGCTCGGTCGGCAAGGCGCGCCGCGTCGTCGACAAGCGCAAGGGCTGAGGTCGCGCGCCGCGCATGCGGCGCGCAGCGGCCGATCCGCGCCTGCAAACGAAACAGCCCGGTCGGCCAATGCCGATCGGGCTGCTCGACTCCAAAGCGTCGTTCGACGCGACGCGCACAGCATTACGCGAACTGAAATCACATGGGCACACCGGCGATCAGACCGGCACACCCACGCGCACGAGGCGCGCCATCAATGCCGCCGCTTCGTTCGCGCGCGACCGTCCTGCCAGCCGGCGCCGCCCGACATCACGAATTCGGGAACAGCAGCCACATCCTGCCGACCTGCTTCATCCGGCCGGCCAGGTCGCCGGCATCGTCGCCGAGCCCCCAGAAATAGTCTGCCCGCACGCCGCCCTTGATCGCCGAGCCCGTATCCTGCGCGAACACGAGCCGGTTCATCGGCGTATTCGTCAGCGGACGCGTGGTCTGCAGGAACACCGGCGTGCCGAGCGGGATCGACGACGGATCGACCGCGATCGAGCGCTCCGGGGTCAGCGGCACGCCGAGCGCGCCGATCGGGCCGTCCGCGCCGCCGTGCGGCGCATCTTCCTTGGTCGGCATGTCGCGGAAGAACACGAAGCGCGGATTCGTGTCGAGCAGCGCGTCGACGCGCGTCGGGTTCGCCTTCGCCCAGGCCTTGATGCCCTGCATCGTCGCCTGCGCGGGCGTCAGCTCGCCGCGATCGAGCAGCCACTTGCCGATCGAACGGTACGGCTGATTGTTGGTGCCGCCGAAGCCGACCCGCATCACCGAACCGTCGTCGAGCAGCACGCGACCGGAGCCCTGCACCTGCAGGAAAAATGCCTCGATCGGATCGTCGACCCACACGAGCTCGTTGCCGTTCAGGATGCCGGCGCGCTCGAGCTGCGCGCGTGCCGGCAGCGCGGCGCCCGCGCGATAGCCGGCCGGCCAGCGATAGAGCGCGTATTGATACGGGCCGCGGCGCACGCGCGACCCGTGCAGCAGCGGCTCGTAATAGCCGGTCACGAGCCCGTCGAGCGTCCCGTCGGTATTCGCGAGCTGGAACGGCGTGAAATACGTTTCGAAGAAGGTGCGTGCGCTGCTGACGTCGAGTTCGTCGAGCCGATCGGCGGCCGCGCAAGCGCGCGTCCAAGCCGGCTGGCGCGCGAGCCGCGCGCAATTCTGCCGCAGCGCGGCCGTCGCGCCGATCAGCGAATCGTCCTGCCAGCCCGGCACCTGCTGCCACGCGACCGGCGTGAGCCGCTTCGCGGCGACCTGCCCCGGCACGATCGCCGCGCCGGTCGGCGGCTTCAGCGCGGAGGTTCGCGTCGGCGCGCCGCCGCACGCGGCGAGCAGCGCCGCCGCCGCGGCTGCGGCCATCCACCCGGCCAGCCGGGGCCCAAACCACATACAATGTCCGTTCTTGATGGAAACCGCCATGTCAGATTTTCTCGACCAATATCCGATGCTCATCTTCGCGCTCGAAGCCTTCGTAGCGCTTGCCCTGCTGATCTTCATCGTCGTGTGGACGTCGTCGGGCAGAAAGAAGCAGGCCCGCCACAACGACCGCCAGCCGCGCTGACGCGCGCCGCACGCTCAATGCAGCGTGCGCGGCATGTGCAGGGCGAACTCGTCGACCGGCGCCTCGAAGCGCTCGCCGTCCTCCGCCACGCAGAAGTACGCGCCGCGCATCGTGCCGACCGGCGTCGCGATCACGGCCCAGCTCGTGTATTCGAAATGCTCGCCCGGCTGCAGCAGCGGCTGGTGGCCGACGACGCCGAGCCCCTTGACTTCCTGCACGTGGCTCTCGCTGTCCGTGATGATCCAGTGGCGCGCGATCAGTTGGGCCGCGACCTGCCCCGTGTTGCGGATGGTCAGCGTGTACGCGAATGCGTATTGACGGTGATCGGGGTCGGATTGTTCCGGCAAGTAGCTGGTTTTCACCGAAACGGTGAACTGATACTGACTCATGGTGTGTCCGCTGTAGGTAACCGCGCGCGCCGACTCGGGCGGCCGGGCCGCGGGCGCGCTGCATTGGTTCGGCATTCTATGCGCAATCGGGCCGCAACCGCACGGCCTGCCGCCGCGCACCGGGTCGCCGGACGGTAGAATGACGGTTTTGCGCCGCAACGTCCCCGCTCCCCTGTCATGACTCAATTCCGCATCGCTCCCAGCATCCTGTCGGCCGACTTCGCACGGCTCGGCGAAGAAGTCCGCAACGTGGTCGCCGCCGGCGCCGACTGGATTCACTTCGACGTAATGGACAACCATTATGTGCCGAACCTCACGATCGGCCCGCTCGTCTGCGAGGCGATCCGCCCGCACGTGCAGGTACCGATCGACGTGCACCTGATGGTGCGCCCGGTCGACCGGATCGTGCCCGATTTCGCGAAGGCCGGCGCGAACCTGATCAGCTTCCACCCGGAAGGCTCGGACCACATCGACCGCACGCTGTCGCTGATCCGCGACCACGGCTGCAAGGCCGGCCTCGTGTTCAACCCGGCCACGCCGCTGAACTACCTCGACCACGTGATGGACCGCCTCGACTTCGTGCTGCTGATGTCGGTGAACCCGGGCTTCGGCGGCCAGTCGTTCATTCCGGAAACGCTGAACAAGCTGCGCGAGGCGCGCGCCCGCATCGACGCGTACACCGAACGCACGGGCCGCGAGATCCTGCTCGAAGTCGACGGCGGCGTAAAGGCCGACAACATCGCGGAAATCGCGGCAGCCGGCGCCGACACGTTCGTCGCGGGTTCGGCGATCTTCGGCAAGCCCGACTATCGCAAGGTGATCGACGAGATGCGCGCGGCGCTCGCCACCGTCGAGCGGAGCTGACGCCGTGGCCGACTCGTCGTTCGCCGGCCACGCGCCGGCCGGGGCCGCCTCGGACGCGGCCGCGATCCGCTTTACCGCGCCGCGCATCGATGCCGCGCTGATCGACCTCGACGGCACGATGGTCGACACGGCCGACGATTTCACGGCCGGCCTGAACGGGATGCTCGCGCGGCTCGGCGCGCCGGCCACGTCGCGCGACGAAGTGATCGGCTACGTCGGCAAGGGCTCCGAACACCTGATCCAGAGCGTGCTGAAGCCGCGCTTCCCGGCCGATGAAGCGCACGCGCGCTTCGACGACGCGCTCGCGATCTACCAGACCGAATACGCGAAGATCAACGGCCGCCACACGCGTCTCTATCCGGACGTGGCGGCCGGGCTCGACGCGCTGCGCGCGGCCGGCATCCGGCTCGCGTGCGTGACGAACAAGCCGCACCGCTTCGCGGTCGAGCTGCTCGAGCAATACGGGCTGGCCGGCTGCTTCGGCATCGTGCTCGGCGGCGACAGCGTCGCGCGCAAGAAGCCCGATCCGCTGCCGATGCTGACGGCCTGCGACGCGCTCGGCGTCGCGCCGGACACCGCGGTCGCGATCGGCGACTCGGAAAACGATGCGCTGGCCGGCCGCGCGGCCGGGATGGCGACGCTGACGGTGCCGTACGGCTACAACCACGGCAAGGCTATACAAACGATAAATTCGGATGGTATAGTCGATTCGTTGCTGGTCGCGGCTCGCGCAATTTCCGCGCACAACGCCGGCCGGCCAACCGTCTGATTATTTCTTCCATCCGCATGTTTCTGAATAAAAAACGGAGTCTGAGCAGCATCGACCGGGGAGCCTGGCCCTGGCGTCGCTGGTCGCGCTAACCTCTTCGATGAGGTACGCTGAAGCACGTCTTCAGCGCCGTTTTTTATCTCGCTGCGCATCCGCGCGCCGATCGTCGCACCACCTCGAGTTCCACCGCGCCCGAACGCTTGCGTTCAGGACCGGCCGCAGGCTCGCGACGTTCACGCCCGGAGTGCCGGCCGGCAACAGGCACTTCTCGATCGACCGCTCTTTCGCCGACGGCCACCCGCGCAGCGTCAAGTGATCCCTGGCGCCCGCGCCGCTCGTCCCGAACAGGACCGGAACATGACCGAACTCGAATTCCAATCGCTCGCGAACGAAGGCTACAACCGCATCCCGCTGATCGCGGAAGCGCTCGCCGATCTCGAAACGCCGCTGTCCCTCTACCTGAAGCTGGCCCAGCCCGAACGCGCGGGCGCCAACTCGTTCCTGCTCGAATCGGTGGTCGGCGGCGAACGTTTCGGCCGCTACTCGTTCATCGGCCTGCCCGCCCGCACGCTCGTGCGCACCCGCAACGGCATGTCGGAAGTCGTGCGCGACGGCCAGATCGTCGAGACGCACGACGGCGACCCGTTCCAGTTCATCGAATCGTTCCAGGCGCGCTTCAAGGTCGCGCAGCGCCCGGGCCTGCCGCGTTTCTGCGGCGGCCTCGCAGGCTACTTCGGCTACGACGCGGTGCGCTACATCGAGAAGAAGCTCGCGAACACCGCGCCGCGCGACGATCTCGGGCTGCCCGACATCCAGTTGCTGCTGACCGAGGAAGTCGCAGTAATCGACAACCTCGCCGGCAAGCTGTACCTGATCATCTACGCGGACCCGGGCCAGCCCGAAGCGTACGCGAAGGCAAAACAGCGGCTGCGCGAACTGAAGCAGCGCCTGCGCACGACCGTGCAGCCGCCCGTCACGTCGGCGAGCGTGCGCACCGAGACGTTCCGCGAATTCAAGAAGGACGACTATCTGGCCGCCGTGCGCCAGGCGAAGGAATACATCGCGGCCGGCGAGCTGATGCAGATTCAGGTCGGCCAGCGGCTGACGAAGCCGTACCGCGACAATCCGCTGTCGCTGTATCGCGCGCTGCGTTCGCTGAATCCGTCGCCGTACATGTATTACTACAACTTCGGCGATTTCCACGTGGTCGGCGCGTCGCCGGAAATCCTGGTGCGCCAGGAAAAGCGCGGCGACGACCAGATCGTCACGATCCGTCCGCTCGCCGGCACGCGCCCGCGCGGCAACACGCCGGAGCGTGACGCGGAACTCGCGACCGAGCTGCTGAACGATCCGAAGGAGATCGCCGAACACGTGATGCTGATCGATCTCGCGCGCAACGACGTCGGCCGCATCGCGGAGATCGGCTCGGTGCAGGTGACCGACAAGATGGTGATCGAGAAGTACTCGCACGTGCAGCACATCGTCAGCTCGGTCGAAGGCAAGCTGAAGCCCGGCATGACGAACTACGACGTGCTGCGCGCGACGTTCCCGGCCGGCACGCTGTCCGGCGCGCCGAAGGTGCGCGCGATGGAACTGATCGACGAGCTCGAGCCGGTCAAGCGCGGGCTGTACGGCGGTGCGGTCGGCTACCTGTCGTTCTCGGGCGAGATGGATCTCGCGATCGCGATCCGCACGGGCCTGATCCACAACGGCAACCTGTACGTGCAAGCGGCGGCCGGCGTCGTCGCGGATTCGGTGCCCGAATCCGAATGGCAAGAGACCGAGAACAAGGCGCGCGCGGTGCTGCGTGCGGCCGAACAGGTCCAGGACGGCCTCGATAGCGACTTCTGACCGGAGACTGACCATGCTGCTCATGATCGACAACTACGACTCGTTTACCTACAACCTGGTCCAGTACTTCGGCGAACTCGGCGAGGACGTGCGCACCTACCGCAACGACGAAATCACGCTCGACGACATCGCGCGCCTGAATCCCGACACCATCTGCCTGTCGCCGGGGCCGAGCAATCCGCAACACGCGGGCATCACGCTCGACGTGCTGCGCGAATTCGCGGGCAGGAAGCCGATCCTCGGCGTCTGCCTCGGCCACCAGGCGATCGGCGAAGCGTTCGGCGGCCGCGTGGTGCGCGCGAAGACCATCATGCACGGCAAGGTGAGCCGGATCGAAACCGACTGCCGCGGCGTGTTCGCCGACCTGCCGAAGCATTTCGACGTCACGCGCTATCACTCGCTCGCGATCGAACGCGAATCGTTGCCCGATTGCCTCGAGGTGTCCGCATGGACCGACGACGGCGAGATCATGGGCGTGCGCCACAAGACGCTGCCGGTCGAAGGCGTGCAGTTCCACCCGGAATCGATCCTGTCCGAGCACGGCCATGCGCTGCTCGAGAATTTCCTGAAACAGAGCCGCGCCGCGGCCGCACCGACCGCCTGACGGGAGACGCACGATGACGATTACCCCGCAGGAAGCGCTGCAGCGCACGATCGAGCACCGCGAGATCTTCCACGACGAAATGCTGCACCTGATGCGGCTGATCATGCGCGGCGACATGTCGCCCGTGATGGCGGCCGCGATCATCACCGGGCTGCGCGTGAAGAAGGAGACGATCGGCGAGATCGCCGCCGCCGCGACCGTGATGCGCGAATTCGCGAACCACGTCGAGGTGCGGGACAACTCGAATTTCGTCGACATCGTCGGCACCGGCGGCGACGGCTCGCACACGTTCAACATCTCGACCGCGTCGATGTTCGTCACGGCGGCCGCGGGCGCGAAGGTCGCGAAACACGGCAACCGCGGCGTGTCGAGCAAGTCCGGCAGCGCCGACGTGCTCGAGGCGCTCGGCGTGAACATCGACCTGCAGTCGGACCAGGTCGCCGCATCGATCGCCGAAACCGGCATGGGCTTCATGTTCGCGCCGAACCATCACCCGGCGATGAAGAACATCGCGGCCGTGCGCCGCGAACTCGGCGTGCGCACGATCTTCAACATCCTCGGCCCGCTGACCAATCCGGCCGGCGCGCCGAACCAGCTGATGGGCGTGTTCCACCCCGACCTCGTCGGCATCCAGGTGCGCGTGATGCAGCGCCTCGGCGCACAGCACGTGCTCGTCGTGTACGGCAAGGACGGGATGGACGAGGTGTCGCTCGGCGCCGCGACGCTCGTCGGCGAATTGCGCGACGGCGAGGTGCACGAATACGAGATCCATCCGGAGGACTTCGGCCTGCAGATGGTGTCGAACCGCACGCTGAAGGTGGAAAATGCCGACGAATCGCGCACGATGCTGCTCGGCGCGCTGGACAACCAGCCGGGCGTCGCGCGCGAGATCGTCACGCTGAACGCGGGCACCGCGCTCTATGCGGCCAATATCGCCGAGTCGATCGCGGACGGCATCCAGCTGGCCCGCGAAGCGATCGCGAGCGGCAAGGCCCGCGCGAAGGTCGACGAACTCGTGCGCTTCACGCAGCAGTTCAAGCGCTGACCCTCTTACGAATCAAGCAGGAATCCCTATGAGCGACATTCTCGACCGAATCATCGCCGTCAAGCGCGAAGAAGTGGCGGCGGCCATGCGTAGCACGCCACTCGAGGCGCTGAAGCTGGAAGCCTCCGCGCGCGACCTGCGCGACTTCGTCGGCGCGCTGCGGGCGAAACACGCGGCCGGCAACGCCGCCGTGATCGCCGAAATCAAGAAGGCAAGCCCGTCGAAAGGCGTGCTGCGCGAGCATTTCGTGCCGGCCGACATCGCGCGCTCGTATGCGGCGCACGGCGCCGCGTGCCTGTCGGTGCTGACCGACGAGCAGTTCTTCCAGGGCGGCGTCCGCTACCTCGAGGAAGCGCGCGCGGCCTGCACGCTGCCGGTGCTGCGCAAGGACTTCATCGTCGACGCGTACCAGATCGTCGAAGCCCGCGCGATGGGCGCCGACGCGATCCTGCTGATCGCCGCGGCACTCGACACGCCGCTGATGCAGGATCTGGAAGCCTATGCGCACTCGCTCGGCCTCGCGGTGCTGGTCGAAGTGCACGACCGTAACGAGATGGAACAGGCGCTGACGCTCAAGACGCCGCTGCTCGGCATCAACAACCGCAACCTGCGCACGTTCGAGACGTCGATCCGGACCACGCTCGACATGCTCGACATGATTCCGGCGGACCGCATCGTCGTGACCGAATCGGGCATCCTGTCGCGCACCGACGTCGACACCATGCGCGCGGCGAACGTGAACACGTTCCTCGTCGGCGAGGCGTTCATGCGCGCCGACCAGCCGGGCGAGGAACTCGCACGGATGTTCTTCTGATGGCGATCGAAAAGGAAATCAAGCTCGCGCTGCCGGCCGGCCAGGCCGACGCGGCGCACCGCTTCTTCGAGACGCTGACCGGCGAACCCGGCCACACGATCATGCTCGCGAACGTCTATTACGACACGCCCGATCTCGCGCTGGCGCGCTCGAAGAGCGCGGTGCGCGTGCGCCGCACGCCGGACGGCTGGCTGCAGACGTTCAAGACGGTCGGCAGCGCGGAAGGCGGCCTGCACCGCCGCCACGAATGGGAACTGCCGGTCGCGGGCGACGCGCTCGAAATCGACGCGCTCGTCGCGGCCTGCGACGTGCCGGAAGCCGCCGCCGCGCTGAATGACGCGGCCGGTGCACTGTACGCGCTGTTCCGCACGGATTTTTCGCGTACGCTGTGGCGCATCGCAATCGGCGGCGCGACCGTCGAGGCCGCGGTAGACCTCGGCGAGATCGTCGTCCAGGCGGAACACGAAACGCGCCGCGAACCGATCAGCGAAATCGAACTCGAACTGATCGACGGCCCGGAAACGGCGCTCGCGACGCTCGCCGCCGAACTGCAGCAGGCGCTGCCGGGCCTCGTTCCCGAAAACATCAGCAAGGCGCAGCGCGGCTACCGGCTGCGCGCGCAATAAACACGCATCACGCATGGCAACCCGCAAGACTTCCCGCGCGCCGCAACAAGCGTCGCTGTTCGACGATCCCGTGCCGGAACCGGCACCGGCCGATATTCCGTCCGCGGCTTCCGAGCCGCCCGCGGCCCAGCGAAAATCCACGAAGAAGACAGCCGCACCGGCGCCCGCGCCGGCCCCGACCGCCTCGGCACCGCAGCCCGTTGCTGCCGACGTGCCACATCTCGCCGCGCAATTCGACGCGCTGCCGGCCGTCTGGCGCGACGTGCTGAAACCGTTCACCGACAGCGACGCGTACGCGCCGCTGTGCCGCTTCGTCGATAAGGAGCGCGCGGCCGGCAAGACGGTCTACCCGACCGACGTGTTCCGCGCACTGCGCCTGACGAGCCCGGACGACGTGAAGGTCGTGATCCTCGGCCAGGACCCGTATCACGGCGACGACCGCGGCACGCCGCAGGCGCACGGCCTCGCGTTCTCGGTGCCGCCGGCCGTGCGCCCGCCGCCGTCGCTGCGCAACATCTTCAAGGAAATCTCCGCGAACTTCGGTCACGACACACCGCGTCACGGCTGTCTCGATACATGGGCGCGCCAGGGCGTGCTGCTGCTCAACACCGTGCTGACGGTCGAGCGCGGCGCGGCCGCGAGCCATGCGAAGCGTGGCTGGGAGCAATGCACGGACACGCTGATCCGCGAGCTCGCCGGCCGCCATCGCGGGCTCGTGTTCATGCTGTGGGGTGCGCATGCGCAGGCGAAGCGCGCACTGTTCGACGCGAACGCGCATTGCGTGCTCGAGGCGCCGCATCCGTCGCCGCTGTCCGCGCACCGCGGGTTCCTCGGCTGCCGCCATTTCGCGCTCGCGAACGACTATCTGATCGATGCAGGCCGCGAACCGATCGACTGGCGCCTGCCGGACGTAGCCGAAACGCTCGCGTAACGGCCTAGCGCCCGTCCACGCTAATAACGGGCTTGCGCTGGCCCCAAGGTTCGCCGGGCGAATACGAAAATGCCGCGTCCCTTTCGGGGCGCGGCATTTTTTATCGGGCGATGCGGCGAGTGCACCGCACCCGCATCGACCTGACGCGTTACGCGGCGGCGATCGCTTCGCGTGCGCCGGCCAGCGCGGCGCTCTGCGCATCCGGGCCGAGGTTCAGGCCTTCGGCGTGGATGAAGCTCACGTCGGTCATGCCGACGAAGCCGAGGAACGTGCGCAGGTACGGCGTCTGGCTGTCGTTCGGCGTACCCAGGTACTTGCCGCCGCGCGCCGTCACCACGTAAACCTTCTTGCCCTTGATCAGGCCTTCCGGACCGTTCTCGGTGTAGCGGAACGTGACGCCTGCACGGGCGATCCAGTCGAAGTACGTCTTCAGTTGCGACGAGATGCCGAAGTTGTACATCGGTGCGCCGATCACGATGATGTCGGCAGCCTGCAGCTCGGCGATCAGCGCATCGCTCTTCGCGACGATCGCATTCTGTTCCGCGGTGCGCTTATCGGCCGGCGTGAAGAACGCGCCGAGCACCGATTCGTCGAGGTGCGGCAGCGCATCGGCCAGCAGGTCGCGAACCACGACGTTCGCGCCGGGGTTCGATTGTTGCAGCTTTGCCGTCAGTTCGTTGGCCAGCAGCGTGGATTGCGCACCTTGCGAACGCGCGGCGGAATTGATTTGCAGAATGGTCGTCATGTCAGGCTCCGGTAGGGTTGCGCTTCGGTAGCGCGAGTGACGCCATTGTGCGTGGCCGCATGACCGCGAAAAAGCGGGTTCTGGGCGACGGATTGTTGCAGCAGCGGGACAATACCCGATCGCGCCCCGATACCCGCTCGCGTACCTTTACCCCTTCAGCCAGGCTTCGCGGGCCTTCGTGGCCGCAGCCGGCTTCGCGGCCGCCGTCAGCCGGTAGCGCGTGACTTCCGGACCGTCGAGCTTCAGTTTCGCGGTGCGAAGCTCGTCGCGGCGAAACGCGTGGACCTCGACCTTGTCGCCCGGCCGGTAGCGGGCCAGCAGCGCATCGAGATTCGTGCCCGTCACGCGCAACCCGTCCACCGCGATCAGCGTGTCGCCGGCCGACAATCCCGCGCGATGCGCGGCGCCGCCTTCGTAGACCGCCGCCAACGTGCAGTCCGCGCCACCGCGCAAGCGCGCGCCGATCGTCGGCTTCTCGGCCGCGCCGAGCGCGACGTCGGGAGCCAGCGTCACGCCGAACGGCGCGAGCAGGTCGCCGAGCGGCAGGTCGCGCGTGCCGTGCACGGCGTCGGCGAACAGGCGGCCGAGCGCGACGCCCGTCGCCTCTTCGATCAGCGTCTCGACTTCGTTTTCGTCCACGCCCGCCTGCTTGCCGCGATAGAAGTCGCGGCCGTAGCGTTGCCACAGCAGGCGCATCACGTCGTCGAGCGACTTCCGGTTACGCGTCTGCGCGCGAATCGCAAGGTCGAACGCGAGCGCCACGAGCGAGCCCTTCGTGTAATAGCTGACGATCGCATTGGTCGCGTTCTCGTCCTGACGGTAGTACTTGATCCACGCGTCGAACGAGCTTTCCGCAACGCTCTGCTTGAGCCGGCCCGTGCCGCGCAGCACGCCGCCGATCGTGCGGCCGAGCGCCGCGAAATATTCGTCCTGCGACATCAGCCCGCTGCGGACCAGCATCAGGTCGTCGTAATACGACGTGAAGCCCTCGAACAGCCACAGCAGCGACGTGTAGTTCTCGCGCGTGAGGTCGTACGGCACGAACGCCGCCGGCTTGATGCGCTTCACGTTCCACGTGTGGAAATACTCGTGGCTGCAGAGGCCGAGATACGTGCGATAGCCTTCCGTCGTTTCCGGCCGCCCCTTCACCGGCAGGTCGGTACGGTTGCAGATCAGCGCGGTCGACGCGCGATGCTCGAGGCCGCCGTAGCCGTCGCTGACCGCGAGCGTCATGAACACGTAGCGGTCCATCGGCGCCTTCTTCGACTTCGGCTCGAACAGCGCGATCTGCGCTTCGCACACGCGTTTCAGGTCGGTACGCAGCCGCTCCAGATCGAGCTGCGTCACGCGCCCGGCGATCACGATGTCGTGCGGCACGCCGTGCGCGTCGAACGTCGCGAGCGCGAATTCGCCGATCGTCACCGGATGGTCGGACAGCTCGTCGTAGTTCGCCGCGCGATACGCGCCGAAACCGTAGCGCTTCGTCCCGCTCGCCTCGGGCAGCGCGGTGCCGACCCGCCACGTGCGGAACGCGGCGCCAGCCGGTTTAGCGATGTCGACTTCGCACGGCGCGTCCTCTCGACCGGCGACGCTCAGGAACACGGCCGTCGCGTTGAAGAAGCCACCCGACTCGTCGAGATACGCGGAGCGCACCGACAGGTCCCACGCATAAACGTCGTAGCGCAGCGTCAACGCGCCGGTCACGGGCGCGGCCTGCCACGTGTGCTTGTCGGTCTTCGCGATGCGCACCTTGCGGCCCGCGTCGTTGAACGCGCGCAGCGTCACGATGTTGCGCGCGAACTCGCGCACGAGGTAGCTGCCCGGAATCCACACCGGCAGCGAGAAACGCTGGCCTTCGGGATCGGGATCGGCAACCGTCACCGTCACTTCGAACAAGTGCGCGGCAAGATCTTTCGGGACAATCGAATAGCGGATCGGCTGGGTCATCGTGACAATCGGTCGGGGCGGGCGAAAACGAAGAGAGGCGCCGGCAGATCATGCGGGCGCCCCTCGCCGGCCGGGCCGTGCGCCCGGCGTGCGGTCGGTTACTTGCTCGAGGCGAGCGCCTGGTTGAGCTGGTCGGCCGATACCGCGCCCGGCAGGCGGCGGCCGTCCGGCAGGAAGATCGTCGGCGTGCCGGTGACGTTCATCCCGCGGCCGAGCGCGAGGTTCTTGTCGAGCGCGGTGGTGTCGCAGGTACCGGCGCCGGACGGCGCGCGGTGGTCGAGCATCCAGCTTTCCCACGTTTTCGCGCGGTCGGTCGCACACCAGATCGCCTTCGACTTCGCGGTCGAATCCGGCGACAGCACCGGGTACAGGAACGTGTAGACGGTCACGTTGTCGACCGACTGCAGCGTCGTCTCGAGCTTCTTGCAGTACGGGCAGTTCGGATCGGAGAACACCGCGATCTTGCGGGCGCCGTTGCCCTTGACGACCTTGATCGCATTCGCGAACGGCAGGCTCGCGAAGTCGATCTTGTTGATTTCGGACAGGCGGGCGTCGGTCAGATTCTTGTGCGTCCTGGCGTCGACGAGATCGCCGAGCAGCACGTAGTCGCCGGCCGCGTCGCTATAGATGATCTGCGAGCCGAGGTTCACTTCGTAAAGGCCGGCCACCGGCGATTTCGACACGCTCTTGATCGGCGCGTCGTTACCGAGACGGGCTTGCAGCGTGGCCTTCAGCTTGTCGGTGGTCTGGTCGGCCTGCGCGGTGCAGCCAAGCGTCGCCATCGTGACGGCCAGCGCCAGCGATGCGATGCGGATCGTTTTTTTCATCGAAATCTTCCCTTCAGCTCAATCGGAGTGCACGGCACAGTGTACGCCGTAACGGAACCGTCTCCGACCGGCGCGGCGGCAGAAGGTTCGCTTAGCCGAGCGCGGCCGACACGAGCCAGCGCTTCACGAGCGGCTGCGCGCCGACGAACGCCATGCCCGCATTGCGCACCGCCTTCGCGAGCGAACCCGGCACCGCGAACAGCCGCTGCAGGCCGTCGGTCGCGACCATCAGCGCGCGGATGTCCTCGCGGCGCGAACGCTCGTAGCGGCGCAGCAGCACCGTATCGCCGAGATTGCGGAAGCTTTCCTTGCCCGCGATCGCATCGGCGAGCGCCGCGACGTCGCGCAGCCCGAGGTTCATCCCCTGCCCCGCGAGCGGGTGGATCAGGTGCGCGGCATCGCCGACCAGCGCGACGCGCGGCGCGATCAGCTTGTCGACCGTCTGCAGCGCCAGCGGGAAGCCGGCGGCCGGCGTCACGCATTCGAGCGCGCCGACCTGGCCGTGCGACACACGCTCGACCTCGGCCGCGAGCTGCGCCGGATCGAGTGCGAGCAGTTCGTCAGCATGCGCGGTGTGCGCGGACCACACGAGCGACACGTGGCCGTCCGGCAGCGGCAGCAGCGCAACGATCTCGCCTTCGTGAAACCATTGGTAGGCCGTCTCGCGGTGCGGCAGCGACGCCTTGAAGTTCGCGACGACGCCCGTCTGCCGGTAGTCGCGCCGCTCTACCCTGGCCCCTATTTGGGAGCGCACCCACGAATGCGCGCCGTCGGCGCCGACGACGAGATCCGCTTCGAGCACCTGCCCCGACGACAGCGTGAGCACGGCCGCGTCGTCGCGCACGTCGAAACCCTGCGCACGTGCGTCGAACCACGTGAGGTTCGGCTGGAATCGCAGCGCGGCGTCGAGCGACGCCTCGACCAGCGACGATTCGGCGATCCACGCAAGCTGCGGCACGGACGCCTGGTAGGCGGAGAAATGCAGTTCGGCATGCGCATCGCCATACACGCGCATGTCGTACACCGGCGCGAGCCGGCCATGGTCGAGCGCCTGCCAGACCCGCAGCCGCTCGAGCAACGCCTGCGAACTGGACGACAGCGCGTAGACACGCGTGTCGAACGCGAGATCCGCGGGGCGCGGCGTGGCCGGCTGGGCGAGCAAGGCTGTCTTGTAGCCGGACTGGGTCAGCGCGAGCGCGGCCGTCTTGCCGACGAGCCCGCCGCCGACCACGGCGACGTCGAAGGTGTGGTGGGCAGTCATGGCGGGCATTATAGCCGCGGGGCCAAACCCTTACGCGGCCGGACTTTGCGGGAAATCAGCAGAACCGCGGGCCGGTGCGCCGACGCGGCGGCCCGCCGCATCGGCCGTTCGGCGCCCAGCCCGGAATCCAGGGCGCCGGCACGGTACAATAGCGTTTTTGACCGTCGGCCCGCCGCGCTCCATGCGCCGGCCGCCCTTTTTTCCCGCGCCGCCGTGCCCTGTCCGGCCGCGCCGCCTCACCCGTCCGAAGGATTCCATGAGTCTCAAATGCGGCATCGTCGGCTTGCCCAACGTCGGCAAGTCCACCCTGTTCAATGCGCTGACCAAGGCCGGCATCGCCGCCGAGAACTACCCGTTCTGCACGATCGAGCCGAACGTCGGCATCGTCGAAGTGCCGGATACGCGCCTGAAGGCGCTCTCCGAGATCGTCAAGCCGGAACGTGTCGTGCCGGCCGTCGTCGAATTCGTCGACATCGCGGGCCTCGTCGCGGGCGCGAGCAAGGGTGAAGGCCTCGGCAACCAGTTCCTCGCGAACATCCGCGAAACCGACGCGATCACGCACGTCGTGCGCTGCTTCGAGGACGACAACGTCATTCACGTCGCCGGCAAGGTCAGCCCGATCGACGATATCGAAGTGATCAACACCGAACTGGCGCTCGCCGACCTCGGCACCATCGAGAAGGCGCTCACGCGCTACTCGAAGGCGGCGAAGTCGGGCAACGACAAGGAAGCGGCGAAGCTCGTCGCGGTGCTTGAAAAGGTGCGCGCGCAACTCGACCAGGGCAAGGCCGTGCGCGGCCTCGCGCTGTCGGACGACGAAGAGGCGTTGATCAAGCCGTTCTGCCTGATCACCGCGAAGCCGGCGATGTACGTCGCCAACGTGAAGGACGACGGTTTCGAGAACAACCCGCACCTCGAGGCGGTGCGCAAGTACGCGGAAAGCGAAAACGCGCCGGTGGTCGCCGTGTGCGCGGCGATCGAGGCGGAAATCGCCGATCTCGACGACGCGGACAAGGAAGCGTTCCTCGCCGACATGGGCATGGAAGAGCCGGGCCTCGACCGCGTGATCCGCGCGGGCTTCAAGCTGCTCGGCCTGCAGACCTACTTCACCGCAGGCGTGAAGGAAGTGCGCGCGTGGACGATCCACATCGGCGATACCGCGCCGCAAGCGGCCGGCGTGATCCACACCGACTTCGAGCGCGGCTTCATCCGTGCGCAGACGATCGCGTTCGACGACTTCGTCGCGTACAAGGGCGAGCAAGGCGCGAAGGAAGCCGGCAAGATGCGTGCGGAAGGGAAGGAATATGTCGTGCACGATGGCGACGTGATGAACTTCCTGTTCAACGTCTGACACCTGCATCGGCACGATGCCGTGCGATACGCATGGCATCGCGCAACGCGTGCCCCGGCACGAAAGACGAATGGCCCGACCGGCAAACGCCGCTCGGGCCATTTTCATGACCGGGGCTTGCGCCCCGCCGTCACGTCATTCGATCCGATCACGTCGCCGACACGCGCCGCCCCGCTTGCGCCTGCGCATCGCGCCCACGCTTGTTCAGCCACGACGCGAGCAGCACGATCGACGCCAGCACGGCGGTCGCGCCGACTTCCATCCGGTGCTCCTCGCTGACGAGCATCACGGTCAGCGTGCCGCAGATGAACAGGATCACGGCCCACGTGAGCCACGGGAACAGCCACATCCGCAGCGTCAGGTCGGTGCCGCCCGCTTCGAGCGTCTTGCGCATCCGCAACTGCGAGATCGCGATCACGAGATACACGAGCAGCGCGATCGCGCCCGAGGTCGCCAGCAGGAAGCCGAACACCTGTTCCGGCATCAGGTAGTTCGCGATCACGGTCAGGAAACCGAACGCGGTCGACGCCAGCACGGCCGCGCGCGGCGTGCCGGTCGAATCGGTGCGATGCAGGAAGGCCGGCGCGTCCTTGCGCCGGGACAGCGAGAACAGCATCCGCGACGCGGTGTACAACGCCGAATTCAGGCAGCTTGCGACCGACACGAGCACGATCACGTCGATGATCGCCTTCGCGTTCGGCACGCCGATCAGCTCCATCGCGCGCTGATACGAGCCGTGCTTCGGCAGCAACGGGTCGTTCCACGGCACGATGGCCGCGACGACGAGGATCGAGCCGAGATAGAACAGCGTGATACGCCAGATGACGGAGTTCGTCGCGCGCACGATCTGGCGTTGCGGGTTGTCCGATTCGGCGGCCGCGATCGTCACGATCTCGGTGCCGAGGAACGAGAACATCGTCGTCAGCATCGCCGCGAGCACCGCGCTCGCGCCGTGCGGCATGAAGCCGTCGTGCACGAACAGGTTCGACACGCCCGACACGGCCGGCGCGGGAACGATGCCGACGATCGCCGCGCCGCCGATGCACAGGAACACGACGATCGCGACGACCTTGATCAGCGCGAACCAGAATTCGAATTCGCCGTAATTCTTGACGGAGAAGAGGTTGGTGACGGTGAGCAGCAGCGTGATGCCGAGCGCGAAGATCCACGTCGCGATGCCCGGGAACCACGCATTGAGGATGGTCGCGGCGGCGGTCGCCTCGATCGGGATCACGAGCACCCAGAACCACCAGTACAGCCAGCCGATCGTGAAGCCGGCCCAGTGGCCGATCGCGCGATCGGCATAGGTCGAGAACGACCCGCTGTCCGGATGCGCGACGGCCATTTCGCCGAGCATGCGCATCACCAGCACGACCAGCACGCCCGCGATCGCATACGCGAGTATCGATGCCGGCCCGGCTTCCGCGATCGCATGGCCGGAGCCGACGAACAAGCCCGCGCCGATGACGCCGGCAATCGACATCATCGTCACGTGACGCTGCTTCAGGCCAGTGCCGAGGCCCGTGTTGCTTCCACTCATCTGTCTCTCTCCAAAAAACGGTTCCGGTACGACCGGTGTCGCGTGAAGGCGGCGCGGGGAGTTGTCGTTGTCGAATCCGGCTGCGGCCGCGCATGCAATCGCACACGGGCACGAGGCCGGACCGGGCCGTTCCGGTCGGGTCGTCCGCGCAGTCTGCGAAGCTGCGGGTGCGATGCGGCGCGCCGGGCGCCGGCGCATCGCGTACGCCCGTTCCGTCGGCTGTCGTCAGCCGCCTTCGAAGCGAAGGAGTGTAAGCATCAAACGGTTCGTCACTAAGAACCAATTGAAGAATTTCGATGGAACCACTCGTTGCATCGATACGAACCGATGCAACGCTTGATCCGGTTCGGCGGCGGCTCGTGCGCCGGGCGCGCCGTTCAGTTCCCGTCGCGGGCGGCTTCGTCTCGCCACTTCGCCGGCACGCGTGCGTGCCATTCTCGCAGAAGCAGGTTTTTCACGGCGTCGGGATGCGCGGCCGACAGGCGCACCAGCACGATCGGCCAGCCGACATAGTGATCGGTCACGTAATACACGTCGGGCGCCGATTCGATCAGCCATGCGCGCTCGTCGGGGCCGACGCCCTTCACGACGAGCGTGTCGCCGTCCTCGCGCAGCCGCGCGAGCACTTTGCCCTTCACCTTGAGCGCGGGCGTGCCGTACGACGTGCCTTCCTCGACGCCGCGCCACGCCAATGCGATCTGCCGGACTTCGTCGAATGTCACGATGCCTCCCCGGCCCTGCGTCGATGGTTGACGGTCCGGCCACCTTACCGGAAATCGCGCGACGCGCCCAGCAGGTGGCGTTATCCGCCGGCCGCGCGCGCGGCGTCCGGCGCACGCCCGGTGGTCGCGACGATCGCGAACGCGATCGCATTCGCGGCGGCGCTCGCGAGGATCGGCACGAGATAGCCGCCGCCGGCATCGTAGATGAAGCCGGCGGCGGCCGGCCCGATCAGCGTGCCGAACGCGACGCTCGTGTACAGGATGCCGATGATCGCGCTCACGTTGCGGCCGCCGAAATAGTCCATCACGACCGCCGGCAGCACGGCGACCCAGCCGCCGTAGAACACGCCGAACACGAGCGCGAACGCAGCCAGCGTCGCGACGGTGCCGGCGCCCGCCCACGCGACCAGCGCGACGGCCATGCCGGCGAACATCGCGAGCAGCGACGCGCGGCGGCCGAAGCGGTCGGCAAGACCGCCGAGGAAGAAGCGGCCGGCCGTGCTGCCCACGCCGATCGCGCCGAGCAGCAGCACGGCCGTCGACGGCGCGACACCGTGATCGAGCGCATACGGCACGAGATGAACGAACGGGACGAACACACCGAACGAGCAGACGAGGCAGGCCGCATAGAGACTCGCGAACGGCCGCGACGTGACGGCTTCGCGCACCGTCGCGCCGGCACGCACGTTCGCGCCGGTCGATGCAGCAGCGGCATTCCAGCTGCCATCGCCAGCGACATCGCCGTCCGGCAGCCATCCGCGCCTGTGCGGGTCGTTCTCGATCAGCAGCGACATGCCGGCTCCCAGCACGATCGCGATCGCCGCCAGCGTGAAATACGCACCGCGCCAGCCGACCTGCGCGATCAGCGCGGACGCGAGCGGCGGCATCGCCAGCGTGCCGACGCCGATCCCCGCGACCGCGAGCCCCGATGCGAACCCGCGCCGGCGCACGAACCAGCGCTGCACCGCGCCGACGGCCGGCACGTACGCGCAACCGACGCCGAGCCCGACACCGAGCCCGTACGCGACATAGACCTGCAGCAGCGTATGCGCGGCGCCGGCGGCCGCGAGCCCCGCGCCGGTCAGCAGCATCCCGGCGACGGCGAGCCGCCGCGAGCCGAAACGATCGGCCAGCGGCCCGCTGACGATGCCGAAGCCGAAGTACAGGAAGCCGGCGAGCGAGAACACGAGCGAGATCTGGCCGCGCGACGCGGCGAAATCCCGCTGCAGCGACTCGACGAACGCGCTGAACGTATACGCGCTGCCGAACCCGACGAACGTGACGGCGAACGCGGCCGCCACCACGTACCAGCCGTAGAAAAGGCGCGATGTGCCGGGGCGCTTCATGACGATGCTCCTTTCGGGTTCCACCGGCTGCCGGGCGGCGTCCGGGTTGCCCCGTGGATATAGTTGAACTATGTTGATCGCATCGGCCGCCCGCAGGCAGCCGCGAAACGTGCGATCCGATGTGTCAACGGTACTCGCGCGTACGCGTCGCCTCAAACCATATTTCGTCGGCCTTTCGCTTTAGAAAAACTGAATGAATCGTTCCCGCCTGCCGCCGCTTAACGCCTTGCGCGCCTTCGAAGCCGCCGCCCGCCACCTGTCGGTGAAGTCGGCGGCCGAGGAACTGTCGGTCACGCCCGGCGCAGTGAGCCAGATGATCCGCACGCTCGAGACCCATCTCGGCGTGCAGCTGTTCGAACGCGTGAACCGCGGCATCCTGCTGACGGCCGCCGGCCGCGACTACCTGCCGCCCGTGCGCAACGCGTTCCGGCAGATCGCCGATGCGTCGCAGCGCGTGTCGAGCGCCGCCGACAGCGGCGTGCTGACGGTGAGCGTCACGCCGTTCTTCGCGTCCGCGTGGCTCGTCCCGCGCCTCGCGCAGTTCCGGCAGGCTATCCCCGACGTCGACCTGCAGGTCGTCACGAGCCATGCGCTCGCGGATTTCGCGCGCGACGGCGTCGACGTCGCGATCCGCCACGGCCTCGGGCGCTACGTCGGGCTGTGCAGCGAACGGCTGCTGACGGTCGAAATCGTCGCGCTCGCGTCGCCCGACCTCGTCGCGCGGCTCGGCATGCCGGCGACGCCGGCCGCGCTCGTCGGCTGGCCGCAACTGCACGACGCCGAACGCAAGGGCTGGCACATCTGGTTCGGCGCGCAGCGGATCGACGATTTCGGCCCGCCGCGCGGCCCCGCGTTCGACGACTCGGGCCTGCTGCTGCAGGCGATCGTCGCCGGCCAGGGTGCCGGGCTGCTGCCGGCCGCGATGGTGCGCGGCGAGCTGGCGAGCGGCCGGCTCGTGCAGCTTGCCGACGCCGCATGGCTCGACGATTTCGCGTACTACCTCGTCTATCCGCCGCATCACGCGGAACGGCCGAAGGTTGCCGCGTTCCGCCGGTGGATTCTCGACGCCGCGCAGGCCGACGGCGCGGCGTCGATGTCCGGCGCGGCGTAGCGTCGCGCGGCGCCACGGCGTCGATCCGCTAACATGCGGCGCGGGCCACCGGCCCGGCATCGACGACAACGTACAGAACGAGAGAGACCATGCGTGCCCTGCTCCATCGCGCGACCCTGTCCGCCGCGCTCTTCGTCGCGGGCGCCGCATTGCCCGCTTCCGCGCACGCGTATCGCGCGCCGCCCGGCTACGGCAACGAAGCCGATCTCGACCGTCACGACACGTATCGCAACCGCGACGGCGAAACCGTGCATGCGCCCGCGCATTCGAAATCGGGCCGCGTGCCGGACGGCGCGAGCGCGCGTTGCCGCGACGGCACGTACAGCTTCAGCCGCCACCGGCGCGGCACGTGCTCGGGGCACGGGGGCGTCGCCGCATGGCTGTGAGCGCGGATCGGCCGAATGGCCTGCACCGCGCCAGCGGCAGCCGGCGGCGAAGTACAATACGCGCTCGCACCGCCGCGCCCCGCGCGGCACGCTCCGTACCGAATCCCCCGACGCCGCCACGCCCGCGCGCTGCGCGGCCGTCTCAACCACTTCTGACTTTCACACCGAAATGGCCCAATACGTTTTCACGATGAACCGGGTCGGCAAGATCGTGCCGCCCAAGCGCCAGATCCTGAAGGACATCTCGCTGTCGTTCTTTCCCGGCGCGAAGATCGGCGTGCTCGGCCTGAACGGCTCGGGCAAGTCGACGCTGATCCGCATCATGGCGGGCATCGACAAGGACATCGAAGGCGAAGCGACGCCGATGCCGAACCTGAACATCGGCTACCTGCCGCAGGAACCGCAGCTCGATCCGACGAAGACCGTGCGCGAAGCCGTCGAGGAAGGCCTCGGCGACCTGTTCCAGGCGAACAAGAAACTGGAAGAAATCTACGCTGCGTATGCCGAGCCGGACGCCGACTTCGACGCGCTCGCAGCCGAGCAGGCGAAATACGAGGCGATCCTCGCGTCGAGCGACGGCGGCAGCCCCGAGCAGCAGCTCGAAGTGGCCGCCGACGCGCTGCGCCTGCCGGCGTGGGATGCGAAGATCGAGCACCTGTCGGGCGGCGAAAAGCGCCGCGTCGCACTCTGCAAGCTGCTGCTCGAAAAACCCGACATGCTGCTGCTCGACGAGCCGACCAACCACCTCGACGCCGAATCGGTCGACTGGCTCGAGCAGTTCCTGGTGCGCTTCCCGGGCACCGTCGTCGCCGTCACGCACGATCGCTACTTCCTCGACAACGCGGCCGAGTGGATTCTCGAACTCGACCGCGGCCACGGCATTCCGTGGAAGGGCAACTACAGCAGCTGGCTCGACCAGAAGGAAGAGCGCCTGAAGCAGGAAGAGGCGTCGGAATCCGCGCGCCAGAAGGCGATCAAGAAGGAACTGGAGTGGGTGCGCCAGAACCCGAAGGGCCGCCAGGCGAAGTCGAAGGCGCGTATCGCGCGCTTCGAGGAACTGAGCAGCCAGGAATACCAGAAGCGCAACGAAACGCAGGAAATCTTCATCCCGGCCGGCGAACGCCTCGGCAATGAAGTGATCGAGTTCAAGAACGTCAGCAAGTCGTTCGGCGATCGCCTGCTGATCGACAACCTGAGCTTCAAGATCCCGGCCGGCGCGATCGTCGGCATCATCGGCCCGAACGGCGCCGGCAAGTCGACGCTGTTCAAGATGCTGACCGGCAAGGAACAGCCGGATTCGGGCGAAGTGGTGATGGGCCCGACGGTGAAGCTCGCATACGTCGACCAGAGCCGCGACGCGCTCGACGGTTCGAAGACGGTGTTCGAGGAAATCTCGGGCGGCGCCGACGTGCTGACGGTCGGCAAGTACGAAACGCCGTCGCGCGCGTACATCGGCCGCTTCAACTTCAAGGGCGGCGACCAGCAGAAGATCGTCGGCAACCTGTCCGGCGGCGAACGCGGCCGCCTGCACCTCGCGAAGACGCTGATCTCGGGCGGCAACGTGCTGCTGCTGGACGAACCGTCGAACGACCTCGACGTCGAAACGCTGCGTGCGCTGGAAGACGCGCTGCTCGAATTCGCGGGCTCGGTGATGGTGATCTCGCACGATCGCTGGTTCCTCGACCGGATCGCGACGCACATCCTCGCGTTCGAAGGCGATTCGCAGGTCACGTTCTTCGACGGCAACTACCAGGAGTACGAAGCCGACAAGCGTGCGCGCCTCGGCGAGGAAGCCGCGAAGCCGAAGCGCCTGCGCTACAAGCCGATCAGCCGCTGACCGGCGCGGCCCCGGCGCCCTGCGCCGCGATCGCGCGGCGCCGGATGCCGAAAGCGGCCGCATCCGGAACGGCACGACGAAAAAGCGAGCCCTTGGCTCGCTTTTTTTTCGCCCGACGTTCGCCCCGCCGCTTACGCGAGCGCGCCCAGCTCGCGCAGCCGCGCCTCGGTCGTCGCCGCGCTCGTATGATGAATGCCGTGCCAGCCGAGCGCCGTCGCAGCCGCGGCGTTCTTCGCGTTGTCGTCGATGAACACGAGCTCGTGCGGCGCGATGCCTGGCAGGTGCGGATCGATCCGCGCATGCATCTCGCGGTAGATCGCCGGATCGGGTTTCACGAGCTTCACGCGGCCCGACACGACGATGTCCTTGAACCGGCGCAGCACCGGGAAGTTGTCCCATGCATACGGAAACGTCTGCGCGGACCAGTTCGTCAGCCCGAACAGCGGCATCCCTTGCGCGTCCAGCCGGTCGACGAGGGCCGCGCCCTCTTCAAGCACGCCGCCGATCATCTCGTGCCAGCGCGCGTAGAACGCGCGGATCAGCGCTTCGTGCTCCGGAAACTTCGCGACGAGTTCGGCCGTGCCTTCCTCGATCGTCTGCCCGCCGTCCTGGCGGACCACCCAGTCCATCGCGCACACGTGCGTGAGGAACCAGCGGCGCTCGGCATCGTCGGGAATCAGTTCACGGTAAAGGTACTCGGGACTCCAGTCGATCAGCACGCCGCCGAAATCGAACACCACTGCCTTGATCGTCATGCGAACTCCGTGGCGAGCACGTCTGCGAGCGGACGCGGCGTCACCGCGTTACCCGACAGCGAATTATTGTTCCAGATGAAGTGATGATGCGCGACGATCTGCGCCGCCGACAGGTGAGCGCGCTCGTTCGTCGTGTGCAGATCAGACACGACCGTCGTCCGGTAGCCGAGCAGCGCGGCACGGCGCGCGGCCGAATCGACGCAGAACTCGGTCGCATAGCCGCAGATCAGCACCGAACGGATGCCATGGCGATCGAGCTGCACCGCGAGCGGCGTGTCGTGGAACGCGTCGCTCGCCTGCTTGCGCACACGCCAGTCGTCGCGACCGACGATGAGCCCCGCATGCAGCTCCCAGCCCGGCGTGCCGGGCACGATGTCGTCGTCCGCGTCGCCGTCGTGCTGCACGAAGCACACCGGCGCGTTCGCCGCGCGCGCCGCCGCCGTCAGCCGGTTGATGCCGGACACCACGTCGTCAAGCCGGTACGCGGGCTGCGCCCGCTCCACCAGCCCGCGCTGCATGTCGACCACGATCACCGCAGTGTCCGCCATGACTTGCCCTCGCTGTGATTGTTCCGCCGTCGTGCGGTCGCTATCCCGCCGCCATCCAGCCATTACCGCGCGTTGCGTCAGATCGGCTGCGTGCGCGCATCGAGCCACGCCTTCGCGTCCCCGCTCAGGTGCCGGCCGACGCGCTCGCGCACTGTCGCGTGATACGTGTTCAGCCACGCGCGCTCTTCGTCGTGCAGCATCTCGATGAGCACGCAGCGCGTGTCGATCGGGCACAGCGTCAACGTCTCGAACGCGAGGAAATCGCCGAATTCCGTCTGCCCGGCCGCACGGTTCACGACCAGGTTCTCGATCCGGACGCCCCACTGGCCCGGACGGTACACGCCCGGCTCGATCGACGTGATCATCCCCTCTTCCATCGCCGTGTACGGCTCGGCCGGCGCATAGTGCGAGATAACCTGCGGCCCTTCGTGCACGTTCAGGAAGTACCCGACGCCATGCCCGGTGCCGTGGCCGTAGTCGAGCCCGGCCGCCCACATCGGCGCACGCGCGATCGCGTCGAGCATCGGCGAGCGGATGCCGCGCGGGAAGCGGGCGCGCGACAGCGCCATCATCGATTTCAGCACGATCGTGAAATCGCGCCGCTGCAGGTCGCTGACGGTGCCGACCGGCACGACGCGCGTGATGTCGGTCGTGCCCGTCATGTACTGGCCGCCCGAATCGATCAGCAGCAGCCCGTCGCCGGCGATCGTCGCGTGCGACTCGCGCGTCGCATGGTAGTGCGGCATCGCGCCGTTCGCGTTGAAGCCGGCGATCGTCGCGAAGCTCGCCGACACGTAGCCGGGGCGGCGCGCGCGCGCGGCCGTGAGTTTTTCCTCGATCGTCAGCTCGGTGATCGTCTCGCGATTGACGGCCTGTTCGAACCACGCGAAGAATTCCGCGAGCGCGGCGCCGTCGTGCTCCATCGTCACGCGCACGTGCTCGATCTCGGCGGACGTCTTGCGCGACTTCGCGAACGTCGACGGATTCACGGCCTCAATAAGCTTCACGCCGGCCGGCACGGCCTCGAGCGTGCCGAACGTCACGCGGCGCGGGTCGATCAGCAGCGTCGCGCCGTCGGGCAGCGCCGCGAGCGACGCACGCGCGGCGTCATAGGCGCGGACGTCGACGCCATCCTGCGCGAGCGACGCGGCCAGCGCCGGCGGCACCTTGCCGTCGGCGACGAACAGCGTCGCGCGATCGGTGCCGATCATTGCGTGCGCAACGAACACCGGATTGAAGTTGACGTCGGCGCCGCGCAGGTTGAACAGCCACGCGAGATCGTCGAGCGTCGATACGAAGTGCCATTGCGCGCCCTGCGCGTGCATCGCGCGGCGCACGTCGGCGAGCTTGCTCGCGCGCGTCGTGTCGGCCTGCGGCGCGACGTGCTCGAATACCGCGTCCCCGGGCAGCCCCGGCCGCTCCGGCCAGATCGCATCGAGCAGGTCGACGTCGGTACGCAGCGCGATGCCGCGCGCGCTCAGCGCGGCCGTCAACCCGCGCGCGGCCGCAACGCCGAGCACGGCGCCGTCGACCCCAACCGTCGCGCCGGCCGCCACGTTCCGCGCGAGCCAGTCGACGTGCGGTGCGCTCTGCTGCCCGCCCGTCATCTTCATCAACTGCACGCCCGTGCCCGCCAGTTCGGCATCGGCCTGCACCCAGTAGCGGCTGTCGACCCACAGCCCCGCGAAATCCGCGGTCACGACCAGCGTGCCGACCGAGCCCGTGAAGCCGGACAGCCAGCGGCGCGCCTGCCAGCGCTCGGGCAGGTATTCGGACAAGTGGGGATCGGCGGACGGCACGAGATAGGCGGCCAGATTCTCGCGCGCCATGGCGTCGCGCAGCAGCGCGAGACGGGCCGGCACCGGCGAGACTTCGGGGAGACGGGCATTCATGATTTCACCTGAGAGCATTCAGCGACGGGCCGACAGCGCGACCGTCACGGCTACGGCGAGGAACGCGACGCCGGTGCAGACCGGCCATTCGAGCGTCTCGCCATCGTAAAACAGTCCCGAGAGATTGCCGACCATGCGGGCGGCGGCCGCGCCCACGATGCCGACGAGCACCGCGATCCACCACGCCGGCCGGCCCGTGCGCCGCAGCGGATGCAGCCAGCGGCCGAACAGCCCGACGGCCGCTCCCAGGACAAGGATTCCAAACCAGTTCATTCAACGCCTTCTATAAATTCAGATTCGTCCCATAGGCGTGAACGCTGCCAGCGGCTAGCATCGATTCATCCATCGAACCCGAGACCAGCCGGGCGCCGCGAACATTCGAGTGTAGGGGCCGACTCGACGTTATGGCAAGCGCACACCGGCTGCCGTATTGAAGAAATCCTCATGCGAATCGCTCTGATCGATCCGGAATCGCGTCATACCGCACTCCTGAACCGCCTGCTCTTCGCGGGCGGCCACGTGTGCCATGCGTTTTCGTCCAGCACCGCATTCTTCGAGTGGCTCGCTGCCGACAACACCTGCGACATGCTGGTCACCAGCCGGCGCAGGAAGTCATCCCGCGCGCGCAGGCGGTCCTGCCCGGGTTGCCGGCCATCGCGGTGATGCAGTCGGCGCGCGAAAGCGAAATCGTGTCGTGCCTGCACGCCGGCGCCGACGATTGCCTCGTGCGCCCGGTGAGCGGGCCCGAACTGCTCGCGCGCGTCAACGCACTGAGCCGGCGCGCCGGCGTACGGCGGGCGCCCACCCGCTCGCGCGAAATGTATGGCGAATACGCGTTCGACGCCACGCATTGTCTCGTGCGTTTCGGCGACGCAATCGTTTCACTCACGCCGAAAGAGTTCCGTTTCGCACAATTGCTGTTCACGAACCTGTCGCGACCCGTGTCGCGCGCGCACATCCTGGAAACGGTATGGGCACGCCGCCGCGACATGAAGTCGCGCACGCTCGACACGCACGCGTCCCGGCTGCGCAGCAAATTGCAGTTGCTTCCGGAGCGCGGCTACCAGCTGTTGCCGCTCTACGGCTTCGGCTATCAGCTCGACCGCGTACCGATCGAGCCCCCAAATTCGCGGCCGCGCCACGCCGATGCCCGGTATGCGGCGAGTGAGGAAATCGCCGAAACGCTATAATATGGGGCTAAACGATAGCCCTCGATATGCAACTCCTCACGATCGGAATCAATCACCACACTGCGCCTGTCGCCCTGCGCGAACGCGTGGCGTTTCCGCTCGAGCAAATCAAACCGGCTCTCGTTACGTTCAAGAACGTGTTTCTCGGCCCGCAGGCGCCCAATACGCCCGAAGCGGCGATCCTCTCCACCTGCAACCGCACCGAACTGTATTGCGCGACCGACGATCGCGCGGCCCGCGAAGGCGCGATCCGCTGGTTGTCGGAATACCACCGGATTCCGGTCGACGAGCTCGCGCCGCACGTCTATGCGCTGCCGCAGTCGGAAGCGGTCCGGCACGCGTTCCGCGTCGCCTCCGGCCTCGATTCGATGGTGCTCGGTGAAACCCAGATTCTGGGCCAGATGAAGGATGCCGTTCGCACCGCGACGGAAGCCGGCGCGCTCGGCACCTATCTGAACCAGTTGTTCCAGCGCACGTTCGCGGTCGCGAAGGAAGTGCGCGGTACGACCGAAATCGGCACGCAGTCGGTGTCGATGGCCGCCGCCGCGGTTCGCCTCGCGCAGCGGATCTTCGAAAAGGTGTCGGATCAGCGCGTGTTGTTCATCGGCGCCGGCGAAATGATCGAGCTGTGCGCGACGCACTTCGCCGCGCAAGGCCCGCGCGAACTCGTCGTCGCGAACCGTACGGCCGAACGCGGCCAGCGGCTCGCCGAACGCTTCAACGGCCGCGCGATGCCGCTGGCCGATCTGCCCACCCGCATGCACGAATTCGACATCATCGTGTCGTGCACCGCATCGACGCTGCCGATCATCGGCCTCGGCGCGGTCGAGCGCGCGGTGAAGGCGCGCCGCCACCGTCCGATCTTCATGGTCGACCTCGCGGTGCCGCGCGACATCGAGCCCGAAGTCGGCAAGCTGAAGGACGTGTTCCTCTACACCGTCGACGATCTCGGCGCGATCGTGCGCGAAGGCAATGCATCGCGCCAGGCCGCGGTCGCCCAGGCCGAAGCGATCATCGAGACGCGCGTGCAGAATTTCATGCAATGGCTCGACACGCGCAGCGTCGTGCCGGTGATCCGTCACATGCATACGCAGGCCGACGCGCTGCGCCGGGCCGAAGTCGAGAAGGCGCAGAAGCTGCTCGCGCGCGGCGACGATCCGGCGGCCGTGCTCGAAGCGCTTTCGCAGGCGCTGACCAACAAGCTGATCCACGGCCCGACGAGCGCGCTCAACCGCGTCAACGGCGCCGATCGCGATTCGCTGATCGACCTGATGCGCGGCTTCTACCAGCACGCGCCACGCTCGAACGACCCGTCCGGCCACTAGCGCCGCTCGCCCTGCCGCCGGCCGGTCGTCGTTCTGCCGCCGGTCTATCCTTTCCGAATACCCCTTGCCCGGGAGCGCCGCTCCACACCATGAAGACGAGCATGCAACGCAAGCTCGACCAGCTTTCCACACGGCTGGCCGAACTGAACGACCTGCTGAGCCGCGAAAACGTCACGGCCGACCTCGACCAGTACCGCAAGCTGACACGCGAACATGCGGAACTCGGCCCGGTCGTCGAGCAATACGCGTTATGGCGCCAGTCGCGCAGCGACGAGACGGCCGCGCAGGAACTGCTCGCCGATCCGTCGATGCGCGATTTCGCGGAAGACGAAATCCGCAGCGCGCGCGAGGACATGGCGCGCCTCGAGACCGAGCTGCAGAAGATGCTGCTGCCGAAGGACCCGAACGACGACCGCAACATCTTCCTCGAAATCCGTGCCGGCACGGGCGGCGACGAATCGGCGCTGTTCGCGGGCGACCTGCTGCGCATGTACCTGCGCTTCGCGGAACGCCAGCGCTGGCAGGTCGAAATGATGTCGGAAAGCGCGTCGGACCTCGGCGGCTACAAGGAAGTGATCGTGCGGATCGCGGGCCAGGGCGCGTATTCGCGCCTGAAGTTCGAATCGGGCGGCCATCGCGTGCAACGCGTGCCGGCCACCGAGACGCAGGGGCGCATCCATACGTCCGCGTGCACGGTCGCCGTGATGCCGGAAGCCGACGAGATCGGCGAGGTCGAGATCAATCCGGCCGACCTGCGCATCGACACGTTCCGCGCGTCCGGCGCGGGCGGCCAGCACATCAACAAGACCGATTCGGCGGTGCGCGTCACGCACCTGCCGACCGGGATCGTCGTCGAATGCCAGGACGACCGCTCGCAGCACAAGAACAAGGATCGCGCGCTGAAGGTGCTCGCCGCGCGCATCAAGGACAAGCAGTATCACGAGCAGCATGCGAAGGAAGCGGCGACGCGCAAGAGCCTGATCGGCTCCGGCGACCGTTCGGAGCGGATCCGCACGTACAACTTCCCGCAGGGCCGGATGACCGACCACCGGATCAACCTGACGCTGTACCGGCTCGAGGCGATCATGGACGGCGATCTCGACGAACTGATCGGCGCGCTCGTCACCGAGCACCAAGCCGAGCTGCTCGCGTCGCTCGGCGAAGCCGACTGAGGCCGCGATGTCCGACACCACCGCCGACGCGCTGCTGCGCGCCTCGCCGCTCGACCCGGTCGATGCACGCGTGCTGCTCGCGCACGCGCTTGGCTGGACCCGCACGCAACTGATCACGCGCGGCGACGCGCCGCTCGACGCCGCCGCGGTCGAACGCTACCGCGCGCTCGAAGCGCGGCGCATCGCCGGCGAGCCCGTCGCGCAATTGGTGGGGATGCGCGAGTTCTTCGGCCGCCCGTTCGAGGTGACGCCCGACGTGCTGATCCCTCGCCCCGAAACCGAGCTGCTCGTCGAAGCCGCGCTCGATGCGATCGACGGGCTGCCGCACGCAGCCGTGCTCGATCTCGGCACCGGCAGCGGCGCGATCGCCGTGTCGATCGCGGCCGAGCGTCCCGATGTGCGCGTGTGGGCGCTCGACCGTTCGCCCGACGCGCTTGCGGTCGCGCAACGCAATGCCGACAAGCTGCTCGGCACGCCGCGCCCCGGCGGCCCGCTGCACTGGCTGCAGAGCGACTGGTACGCGGCGTTCGATCCCGCGCTCGCGTTCGATACGATCGTCAGCAACCCGCCGTACATCGCGCAGCACGATCCGCACCTCGGACAAGGCGACCTGCGTTTCGAGCCGCGCGGCGCGCTCACCGACGATGCCGACGGCCTCAGCGCGATCCGCACGATCGTCGCGGGCGCCGGCGCCTATCTGAAACCGGGCGGCACGCTCTGGATCGAGCACGGCTACGACCAAGCCGAAGCCGTCCGCGCGATACTGGCGTCGCACGGCTTCGTCGCGGTCGAATCGCGCGCCGATCTCGCCGCCATCGAACGCACGACCGGTGGCCGCCTGCCGGGCTAACGCCCGGCCCGCCCGGTTGAAATCCGCTATCATTTCGATCTAACGCCCCGCAAACGCAAGGTCAGTCATGGACACCCAACAACGTATCAAGCAAATCGTCGACGAAAATCAGGTCGTGCTCTTCATGAAGGGCAACGCGCAATTCCCGATGTGCGGCTTCTCGGGCCGCGCCGTGCAGGTGCTGAAGGCCTGCGGCGTCGACCAGTTCAAGACGGTCAACGTGCTCGAGGACGACGAAATCCGCCAGGGCATCAAGGCATTCTCGAACTGGCCGACCATCCCGCAGCTCTACGTGAAGGGCGAATTCATCGGCGGCTCGGACATCATGATGGAGATGTACCAGTCGGGCGAACTGCAGCAACTGTTCGCCGCCGCTTAAACGCGGCACCCGCCCCCTTTCGATGGCATCTCCCAGCGTGCCGCCACGCCGGCTGATCGTCGCGATCACCGGCGCCACCGGCGCGATTTACGGTGTGCGGCTGCTCGACCTGCTGCGCGCCGCCGGCGGCGTCGAAACGCACCTGCTGATTTCGAACGCCGGCTGGCTCAACATCCAGCATGAACTGAAGCTGCCGAAAGCCGATGTCGAAAGCCGTGCGGACGTCGTGCATTCGGTGCGCGACGTCGGCGCGACGATCGCGTCGGGTTCGTTCGCGACCGACGGCATGGTGATCGCACCCTGCTCGATGAAGACGCTCGCGAGCGTCGCGCACGGGCTGTCCGACAACCTGATCACGCGCGCGGCCGACGTTACCCTGAAGGAACGCCGCCGTCTGGTGCTGATGGTGCGCGAAACGCCGTTCAACCTCGCGCATCTGCGCAACATGACCGCCGTCACCGAAATGGGCGGCATCGTCTTTCCGCCGCTGCCGGCGTTTTATGCGATGCCGAAGACGATCGAGGAACTCGTCGACCAGACCGTCACGCGCGTCCTCGACCTCTTCGCGCTCAGCGCGCCGCTCACGACACCGTGGGCCGGCATTCGGCACGCGCAGTAACCACGCCGCTTTTGAGCGCATCTCCCCGATCTGAGCGGCAATTCCGCCGATTTCCCGCCTTCGGATGCGAATCGGCATTCGGCTGACCGCCGTCACCACGATTATCAACGGACACGCGTCAATCAAATTCCCGTTCGCCGATTTATCAATGCACGGTGCGCGCCTATAGTCACAGGCAAACCCTTTTGCAGGTCACCACCATGAACCGCTTGCCTTCGCTGTACCTGTCCCACGGCGCCCCGACGCTGCCGATCGACCCGGCGCTGCCGTCCGGCGCGTTCGCGCACCTCGGCGCCGAACTGCCGCGCCCGCGCGCGGTGCTGATGCTGTCCGCCCACTGGGGCACGCAACAGCCGGTCGCGAGCGTCGCCGCGCATCCGGACACGATTCACGACTTCTACGGTTTCCCGCAGGCGCTGTACGACATCCGCTATCCGGCACCGGGCGCGCCCGACGTCGCCGAGCGCGCGGCCGCGCTGCTGAACGCGGCCGGCATCGCAACCGCGACGACCGAACACGGCCTCGATCACGGCGCGTGGGTGCCGATGCTGCTGATGTTTCCGGAAGCCGACGTGCCGGTCGCGCAACTGTCGATCCAGCCGCGCGCGGACGCCGCGCATCACTTCGCGCTCGGCCGCGCGCTGCGGCCGCTGCGCGACGACGGCGTGATGGTGATCGGCTCGGGCCAGATCACGCACAACCTGCGCGCCGCCGATTTCGGCGCGGCGCCCGAGGATGCTGACCCGCGCGTCGCGGAATTCACGGACTGGTTCGAGGCGAAGCTTGCCGCGCGCGACGTCGACGCGCTGCTCGACTACCGTCGGCAGGCGCCGCACGCGGCGCTGATGCATCCGACCGACGAGCACCTGCTGCCGGTCTTCGCGGCGCTCGGCGCGGCGGACGACGACTACCGGCTCGGCATCCAGTCGCTCGGCACCTACCAGCGCGTGCTCGCGATGACGAACTACGTGTTCGCGAGCGCCGGCGCCTGAGCCGCGGCGCAACCGTCGGGCCAGCAAAAAGCCCGCCCGGGCATCGCTCGGGCGGGCTTCTTTTATCCCTGCATCCTGCCGCCGCCGAATCCGGCGACAGGTCAGCCGTCAGACACCGACCCCTTCGAGGATCTCGTCGTGCGACTCGCGCTCGTCGAGATACTGGGTCCGGTAACCGGTATTCACGCCCCAGAAGTAGAACACCAGCGAGATTGCCGCGACGACCAGCATGTCCCAGCCGTACGGCAGCATGCCGTAACCCCCGAATTCCTTGCTGCCGATCAGCGACAGCACGGCCATCGTCGGCAGATACGCGACCAGCCACCATGCGGCCTTCAGGTCGGCGCCCCAGCCGGTCCAGCCCGACTTCGCCTGGAAGTAGAAATACACCGGCAGCGCGACGATCATCAGCAGGATGATTTCGCCCGTCAGCGGCCACTTTGCCCAATACAGGATCAGCGACGCGCACACGAATGCGAACGGCGCGATCAGTTTCATCAGCGGAATCGACAGCGGACGCTCGATGTCGGTCGCCGAACGGCGCAGCGCCATCAGGCTGATCGGGCCGGTCAGGTACGAGATCACCGTCGCGACCGAGATCACCGCCGCGAGCGAGCTCCAGCCGCGGAAGAAGAACAGGAAGACGAACGACACGAGCAGGTTGAACCACATCGCCTGGCGCGGCACGCCGTAGATCGGGTGCACGTTGCCGAACATCTTCGGCATCGTGTTGTTGCGCTCCATCGCGTAGATCATGCGGGTGGTCGTCGCCATGTAGGTCGTACCGGTACCGCTCGGGCTGATGAACGCGTCGACATACAGCAGGACCGCGAGCCAGTTCAGGTTCAGCGCGATCGCGAGTTCCGCGAACGGCGACGAGAAGTTGAAGTGCGCCCAACCCTTCGCGACGTCGGCCGGGTCCACCGAACCGATATACGCCATTTGCAGCAGCACGTAGATCACGAGCGCGAGCAGGATCGACGTGATCACCGCGAACGGCACGCTGCGCGCCGGGTTGCGCGCTTCGCCGGCCAGGTTCACCGGGCTCTGGAAGCCGTTGAACGCGAACACGATGCCGCTCGTCGCGACCGCGGTCAGCACGGCCGACCAGCCGTACGGCGCGAAGCTCGTACTCGACGCGGTGCCGAGGTTCTCCGAGTGGAAGCTCGTCAGCATCAGGCCGAGGATCGTCAGGCCGGGGATCAGGAACTTGAAGATCGTGATCGCGGTGTTCGCCCGCGCGAAGGCCTTGACGCCCCAGTAGTTCAGCATGAAGTAGACGACGACCAGCACGGCCGACAGCAGCAGGCCGAGCGTCTGCAATTCACCGTTCACGAACAGTGCATGCGCCCACGGATACGGCCACGTGCTCATGTACTGGATCGACGCTTCGGCCTCGATCGGGATCACGGATACGATCGCGATCCAGTTGGCCCATGCGCTGATGAAGCCCACCAGCGAACCGTGCGAGTAACGCGCGTAGCGCACCATGCCGCCCGACTCCGGGAACATCGCGCCCAGTTCCGCATACGTCAGCGCAATCGCGAGAATCACGACAGCGCCGATGATCCATGCGCAGATCGCCGCCGGACCGGCAATCTTCGCGGCCTTCCAGGCACCGAACAGCCAGCCCGAGCCGATAATCGAACCCAGCCCCGTCAGCATCAATGCAAACGGGCCGATGTTCCGTTGAATAGAACTCTTCACATCCTCTCCTGTGTCTCAAAAAGCATGGTCGGCCGGCGGTCCGGGATCGGCTCGGACCGCACCGCGCACGCATTCTTGGGGGGAGGGTCACCCGATCGGGGCAACCCGTCCACGCGGCGCGTAGTTTAACGGTTGCACCTCGAACGTGGCGCCAAAATCGATCGGCCCCTACAAAAAATTCGCATCGCTTGCAAGCTTTGTAAACCTGATCTCCGCAATAACCCTGAGAGCATGGGAATACGGTTGACCGTCAGACCGATTAGCCGTATAAAGGACTTCGCAGGATTTCAAGTGGCGAGTGAATTGGTTCTTTCGTAGTTCGCCCATCAACGGTACTCCGGTTGGTCCTATTACCCCTTCCTTGATTTTCCGCACACCATGGGCTTCGGCCCCGTTTTATTTTTTTAGGAACAAGTAACATGGCAACCGGTACCGTCAAGTGGTTCAATGACGCAAAGGGCTTCGGCTTCATCACCCCGGAAGGCGGCGGCGACGATCTGTTCGCGCACTTCTCGGAAATCCGCGTCGAAGGCTTCAAGACGCTGCAAGAAAACCAGAAGGTTGAATTCGAAGTGAAGACGGGCCCGAAGGGTCTGCAAGCTGCGAACATCCGTCCGGTCTAAGCTGGCGCGATCATTCGTGTAAAAAAGCCCCGCTTCGGCGGGGCTTTTTGCTTTTGGGCGCCGGTCATCCTGCATGGCGACCGGTAACGGCCCGCCATTCAGCCGAACAGTCGCTGCGCGTGAATACCGAGACCCGTCGCGACACTCGCGAGGCGATCGCCGAACACCGGCTGCGCATCCGGGAACGCGCCGGCGAGCGCGCCCGACAGGAACGCGAGCCCCGTCGAACCGCCGGTGAAATACAGCGCACCGACATCGCGCGGCGCAACACCCGCAAGCCGCACCGTCTCGCGCGCGGCATCGACGATGCGCGCGGTATCGTCCCGGCTCGCGTCGACGAGGCGATCCGCGTCGAACGCGATCAGCAGATCTTCTTCCACGTCGTTCAGGTCGATCATCGTCTCCCCGCCCGCCGCGACGCCGATCTTCGCTTCTTCCGCGCGCGCCATCAGCGCATGCCCGAGCCGCTGCTCGACCACGCTCGTGAGCCGGTCGTACTGCCGCACATCCTGATACAGGTGCTTCATCAGCTTCAGCTCGCCGATCCGCTTCGGCGTGTAGACGGTGTTGATCAGGTGCCAGGTCGCGAGATCGAAGTAGATCTTGTTCGGCAGTTCGCGCCCTTCCGGGTCGAGCGAACGGTAGCCGAATGCAGGCAGAATCGCCGCCAGCTCGACACGCCGGTCGTAGTCGGTGCCGGCGACGTGCACGCCGTGGTGCGCGAGCACGTCGTCCTTGCGCTCGAGCCGCGCCATCCGCTGCGGGCCGACGCGCACCAGCGAGAAGTCGGACGTGCCGCCGCCGATGTCGGCGACGAGCACCAGACGCTCCGTCGGCTGGCGCGATTCGTAGTCGAATGCGGCGGCGATCGGTTCGTACTGGAAGTGCACGTCCGTGAAGCCGACCGATTGCGCGGCCGCCTCGAGCTGAGCCTGGGCGAGGCGGTCGGCGCGCGGATCGTCGTCGACGAAGAACACCGGCCGGCCGAGCACCGCGCGGCCGATCGGCGCGCCCGCGCGCGCTTCCGCCTTGCGCTTCAGGTGCATCAGGAAGCGCGCGATGATTTCGGTGTACGCGATCGCACTGCCGTCGCCGAGATCGGTCGTCGTTTCCGCGAGCGGCGAGCCGAGGATGCTCTTCATCGAGCGCATCAGCCGGCCGTCGAAACCGTCGATATAGGAGGCCAGCGCCGCCCGGCCGTACTCGACCGTCTCTTCGTCGTTGTTGAAGAAGATCGCGGTGGGCAGCGTCAGGTGGTCGCCTTCGACGGGCGCGAGGCGCATGCCATCGCCGTCGGGCAGCGCCACGGCGGAATTGGACGTGCCGAAATCGATCGCGCAGTAAGTCATGGGAAATTGCCGCAGCAGGCCGGCGCGAAAACGGAAAGGACGGGCTTTTTAACATGAAGCCCGCGGGATCACAACCGGGGTCGGCCACCGGTGTCGCGCAACGGGCGGCGGCGCGCGGCGTGGCGCGCCGGGAACATGCGCGGGCAGGATGCGCGACGCAGCCCGCCCGCCTGCGGGGTCAGGCTGCCGTGTCGAAGCTCTTCTTCCACGCGCCCGCGTAGACGACTTCGCCGATCGCATGGCGCGTGCGCGGCGCCTTCTCGCGATCGCGCAGCACGGGATCGAGCTTGTCGACGTTGCCGTAGTGGCCGAGCGAGATGATCGACACGATCGCGACGTCCGCCGGAATCGCGAACGCGTCGCGGAACGCCTTCGCGTCGAACCCGCTCATCTGGTGCGCGGCGAGGCCGAGCGCGTGCGCCTGCAGCACCAGCGACATCGCGGCGGCGCCGGCGTCGTACAGCGCGGTCGGCGCCGGCTCGCCCTTCGGCGTCAACGTGTGCGCGGTGACCGCGATCAGCACCGGCGCCGGCGCATTCCAGCCCTGGTTGAACGGCACCAGCGTCGCAAACGCGCGCTTGAACGCGTCTTCGTCCTGGGTGCGATCGAATACGATGAAACGCCACGGTTGCGCGTTGTACGCGGACGGCGCCCAGCGCGCCGCTTCGAGCACCGCGTGGAGATCGCCGGCGCTGACGGGTTCATCCGAATACGCGCGCGGGCTCCAGCGGCCCGCGATCAGATCGTGAATCGAAACAGTGGTGGGAGCAGGTTTGACGGACATGCGGTTCCTCGCTGACATCGATGAAGGGGCGCGAACGCCCGGCGAACCGCAAGCATACCTGCTTGAGCGACAGCGCGCCCGATGCTGCCGCGCTATGCAAATCTCCGTACGTGCAATGGCCGGCCGCAGCGGGTGCGGCCGGCCGGGCCGCCGCGATCAGGCTGCCTGCGCGGCCGCGCGCGACGGGCCGCGGTTGATCCGCAGCACGATCAGCGCGCCGACGATGCACAACCCGCCCGAGATCATCGACGCGATCGTATAAGTGCCGAGGCTCGCGCGCAGTAGCCCCGCGCCGAGCGCCGCGAACGCCGCGCCGAGCTGGTGGCCGGCGACGATCCAGCCGAACACGACCGGCGCCGCGGCCTTGCCGAACACGTCGGTCGCGAGCCGCACGGTGGGCGGCACGGTCGCGATCCAGTCGAGCCCGTAGAACATCGCGAACAGCGGCAGCCCGAAGAAATCGATCCCGAACGCATGCGGCAGGTAGATCAGCGACAGCCCGCGCAGCCCGTAGTACCAGAAGAGCAGCACGCGGTTGTCGTAACGGTCGGACAGCCACCCCGACAGCGTCGTGCCGAACAGGTCGAACACGCCCATCGCCGCGAGCAGCGACGCGCCCTGCACTTCGGTCATCCCGTAGTCGCTGCACATCGCGATCAGGTGCGTGCCGACATAGCCGTTGGTGCTCGCGCCGCAGATGAAGAAGCTGAAGAACAGCAGCCAGAAGTCGCGCGAGCGGCTCGCCGTCAGCAGCGTGCGGAACGCGACCGCGAGCGGGTTCTCCTTCGTCGCGTCGGGCGCGGGCGGCGCATCGGCCGGCTCGCCGTACGGGCGCAACTGCACGTCGGCCGGCCTCTCGGGCAGCAGGAACGCGACGAGCGGAATCACGATCGCGGCCGCCACCGCGACGACCAGCACGACCGGCCGCCAGCCGTGGCGCTGCGCGATCGCCGCGAGCATCGGCAGGAACACGAGCTGGCCGGTGGCCGTGCTCGCGGTCAGGATCCCCATCACGAGGCCGCGCCGCGCATGGAACCAGCGCGTGACGAAGGTCGCGGACAGCGTCAGCGCGACGACGCCCGTCGAGCAGCCGACCATCAGCCCCCAGATCAGCACCATCTGCCAGCTCTGCGTCATCATCGACGACAGCGCGACGCCCGCACTCATCGTCACGAGCGCGGTGAGGATCGTCGGGCGCAGCCCGAAGCGCTGCATCGCGGCGGCCGCGAACGGGCCCGTCAGGCCGTACAGCGCGATGTTCACCGAAATCGCCAGCGAAATCGCCGCGCGGCTCCAGCCGAGCTCGCGCTCGAGCGGCACCATCAGCACGCTCGGCGTCGCGCGCGTGCCGGCCGCCGCCAGCAGGATCAGGAATACCACCGCCGCCGCGAGCCATCCGTAATGGAAGCGCCCGCCGATTCGTGTCACTGCCCAGTTCATCTTCATGTTCTCCAGTTGGCGGCTCCGGTGTCGTCGCACCGGCTCCGCCCCAACCAGGCCACCTCCGCCGCACGCTGCATCGGCTGACCCGGGCCGATGCTTGGCATTTTTCCCGTCGATCCGGCCGGCATTGTTACCGGTCGGTCACAAGTGTGTTGCGATCGTAGTTACCAGTCGGTAACATGTCAAGCAATTCATCACGAAGTCGAGGGTCATCATGTCGGACATCGAGGTCGCCAAGCCGCTGGCGCGGCGCACGCGCCGGCCGATCGACGGCGCGACCGCGCAGGAGCACCTGCTGCGAGCCGCCGAGGAGCTGTTTTACAAGGAAGGCGTGCGAACGGTCGGCGTCGAGGCGGTAGTGGAGCGCGCGGGCGTCAACAAGATGAGCCTGTACCGCCAGTTTTCGTCGAAGGACGAGCTGATTCTCGCGTATCTGGAGCGGATGGACGCGTGCTTCTTCGAGCGGCTCGACACGAGCGCCGCGAAGCATCCGGGGCAGCCGAAGGCGCAGTTGATCCAGTACTTCGTCGATCTCGCCGAGCGGGCGACGCAAAAGGACTATCGCGGCTGCCCGTTCGTCAACGTCGCCGCCGAATTCCCGGATGCGTCGCACCCGGCGCGCGAACGCGTCGCGCAGAACAAGGCGCAACTGATGCAACGGCTCATCGCGCTTTGCGAAGGCGCCGGCGCGCGACAGCCGAAGGCGCTGGCCGATGCGCTCGCGCTGGTGGTCGAAGGCATCTACGCGGCGAGCCAGACCTACCGGCACGGCGAAACGCCGATCGGCATTGCGCCCGCGCTCGTCACGCAGTTGATCGAAGCCGCCTGCGCGTGACGGCCGGCGCGCGCTCGCCCCCGGCGCGCCCGCTACAATGCCGCTCTCTTCGCCCTTTCGCCCGACTGGCATCACGATGACCGACACCCGCCCCGACTCGCACGACGACATCCTCGCCGCCACGCGGCACTGGCTCGCGCGCGCGGTGATCGGGCTCAACCTGTGCCCGTTCGCGAAAAGCGTCTACGTGAAGGAACAGGTGCGCTACGCGATCAGCGAAGCGACGACGCTGGAAGACGCGCTCGCCGAACTCGAAACCGAGCTGCGCGCGCTGGAAGCGGCGGACCCGCGGCAGGTCGATACGACGCTCGTGATCTACCCGCACGCGTTCGCCGATTTCGTCGACTACAACGATGCGCTGTTCTTCGCCGAGCGGCTCGTGCGGCAATTGCGGCTCGACGGCGTGCTGCAGATCGCGAGCTTCCATCCGCAATACCAGTTCGAAGGCGCCGAACCCGACGACATCGAGAACTACACGAACCGCGCGCCCTATCCGATCCTGCACCTGCTGCGCGAGGACAGCATCGCGCGCGCGGTCGACGCGTTCCCGGACGCGTCCGCGATCTACGAAAAGAATCAGGAAACGCTACGCCGCCTCGGCCACGAAGGCTGGCGCGAATGGATGCGCCGGCCGGGCGACGACGTGTGACGCGGCGTGCAACGTGGGGCGACGCGGGCGCGATGCCCGCGCGGCCGCACGTCAGCCTTCGGCCGGCTCGACGGCGCCGCCGCCCGCCGCGGCGGCTTGCGCGACGAAGAAGCGCTGGTTGAGTTCGGCGAGCCCGAACATCGCGAGGATCTCGGTCAGCCGCTCGCCGGGCTTGCGGCGCGGCAGGTTCTTGTACTGCGCGATGATCAGCTCGTTCTTCATCGAATGCTCCCAGCCAACCAGCTCGGTCACGCTGACCTGGTAGCCGTGCGCTTCGAGCTGCAGGCAGCGCAGCACGTTGGTGATCTGGCTGCCGAATTCGCGCGTATGCAGCGGATGCCGCCATACCTCGGTCAGCGCATTCGCGAGCGACTTGCCCTTGTTCTTGCGCAGCACACCCGCGACTTCCGCTTGGCAGCACGGCACCAGCACGATGTGCTGCGCGCGCTTCGCGAGCGCGAAGCGGATCGCGTCGTCGGTCGCCGTGTCGCATGCGTGCAGCGCGGTGACGACATCGACCGTTTCGGGCAGTCGCGGCGACGTGATCGAATCGGCGACCGACAGGTTCAGGAACGACATGCCGCCGAACCCGAGCCGCGCGGCGAGTTCGGTCGAGCGCGCGACGAGTTCCTCGCGCGTCTCGATGCCGTACACGTGCGACGCAAACGCCGGCGTGCCGTGCCCCGGCTGCTGCTTGAAGAACAGGTCGTACAGGATGAAGCCGAGATACGACTTGCCGGCGCCGTGATCGACGAGCGTCACGTTGCCTTTGTCGGCCTGCACGCCGGCGAGCAGCGGCTCGATGAACTGAAACAGATGGTAGACCTGCTTCAGCTTGCGGCGGCTGTCCTGGTTCAGCTTCCCGTCGCGGGTGAGGATGTGCAGTTCCTTCAGCAGCTCGACGGACTGCTCCGGACGGATTTCGTGGGTCTTGTTCGACATCGTGAAGCGGCGCCGGGCCACGGTCTGTCGACCACGGCCCGGCGGCGGGAATTCGTGAGGAATGGCGGTAGTTTACCGAAAATACGCGCTCAGGCCCGGACGCCGAGCCGCCACAACGACGTGACCTCGGCCCGACGCGCCGCATGCAGCGGATCGTCGGCGTCCATCGACTTCGGATGCGCGGGGCGGATGTCGTCACGGCCGAGCACGACGAGGCCGGCTTCGTCGATCCACTGCAGCAAGGTGTCGCGCGGCCGCAGGCCGAGATGCTCGGCGAAATCGGACAAGATCAGCCAGCCCTCGCCGCCCGGCTCCAGATGCGCGGCCAGCCCTGCGAGGAAACCGCGCAGCATGCGGCTGTCCGGGTCGTAGACCGCGTATTCGATCGGCGCGCTCGGCCGGGCCGGCACCCACGGCGGGTTGCACACCACGAGCGGCGCGCGGCCGGGCGGAAACAGGTCGGCTTCGACGATATCGACCCGGGCCGCGTGCCCGAGCCGCGCGACGTTCTCACGCGCACAAGCCAGCGCGCGCGGATCCTGGTCGGTCGCGACGATGCGCTCGACGCCGCGCGCGGCGAGCACCGCCGCCAGCACGCCGGTGCCCGTGCCGATATCGAACGCGAGCGACGTCGCCGGTAGCGGCGCGCGCGCGACGAGCGCCACGTATTCGCCGCGCACCGGCGAGAACACGCCGTAGTGCGGATGGATCGGCGCGCCGCCGAGCGCCGGGATCGGCACGCCCTTCTTGCGCCATTCGTGCGCGCCGACGAGGCCGAGCAGTTCGCGCAGCGACACGACCGACGGCGCGCCGCCGGGGCCGTACGCCTCCTCGCAGGCCGCCCGCACGTCGGGCGCGCGGCGCAGCGGGATCGTGTAATCGGCGTCGAGCGGGATCAGCAGCATGCCGAGCGTGCGGGCGCGCTGCGATTGCGCGAGACGATGCAGGTTGAACGCATCGACGCCGGCCGCGGCTTTCGCCTTCTTCGGCTTGCGTTCGACACGGCGCGCCATCGCCTGCACAAGCTGGCGCGCATTCTGGAAGTCGCCCTGCCAGACGAGCGCGGTGCCCTCGCAGGCGAGGCGGTAGGCCGCGTCGGCGGTGAGGCGGTCGTCGGCAGACACCGCGCGCTTCGGCGGTTGCACGCCGGCTTCGGAGCGCCAGCGCACGGCATGATCGACGCCGTCGGCGTCGGTCCAGTGGAAAACGGGGGAATCGGTCACGCGAACTCGGTACGGTTGGCTTCAACGGCGGCGAGAATTCACCGCGCGGACCACACCATACCGCGCTTTGCCCGACCCGGCAAAACAGGCGCCGCGACGGCCGCCCGAAAGCGTTCGTCGCGGCGCAACCGTCAATCAGGCGAGATCGAAGGTTTCCGCAACGGGCGCGTCGCGCTTGACGGCCGCGATGCCGTTCTCGCGTGCCTGCTCGCTGCTGTACGTCTCGCTCGTGCCGATGACCTGGTGATTGGCCGCCTTCAGATTGAACATGGGCTCACCGTTGTGGGCGAGCTTCCGTTCGTAGCGCGCGTCGAGCGGCGCGTTTTCCCGTACGGACGCGATCCCGTTCTTCGCGCCGCTTTTCTCCTCGTACCGCTCGCTCGCGAGGATGATCTCGCCGTTCGCCGACTTCAGATGGAAGTAGTACTGACCGTTCGTGGCTTTCTTGAGTTCGAATTTTGCCGCCATGGATTTCCCCTAAAAGAATGTCCGACCCTCGGACATCGTCAAGTGTAGAGCCCACGCCGACGAAAATCGATATTCCACGGAGATAAGCGTTAAATATTGTTAAATGGTGAATTTTCAGACACATTTGACCGACGTTGCACATCAACCGGACGACCTAGCCGCCCCACCCCGGCATGGCCGGCAGACGCAGCGTGCCCACGTCGCTGAAGTGCACGGTGCCCAGCACGCTGCCCGCGAGCCGGCCGCGCAGCGCATACGGTAGCTCGCCGTTCGCGGCCGCGCCGGGCAGGTTCCACGCCTGCCGCGCGGCCGCGAAAGCCGACACCGAAACCGGCACGTCGAGCACGGCTTCGCCGAACCGCGGCACGGTGCCCGCCCGGTCGCTGACGCCGCTTGCGAACGGCGTGCCGTTCAGGTCGAGCGCGACCGAGATGCCGTCGTAGTCGATGGGCGCATCGTTCGGATTCTGCACGCGCAACTTCAGGCTGAAGCGCATCTCGAGGCCCTGCCCGACCAAGGGGTCGAGCCCGGCGACCGACACGCGCACAGGCTCACGCGTGAGCGCCGCGCAACCACCCAGCAGGAACACGGCGGCGAACAGCAACAGCACGGCGCGCAACGGCGCGATACGGAACAGGGCTCGCGGCATGGGACAGCCTCCTCGCGGCAATCGATGAACGGGGTCGTCGCTGCATTGTACCGATCGTGCCGCCCTTCACCGGATTTCGTAGTTTCCGTGACGCCGCAAGATCGTTAATAGATTAAAACTACGAAATTTCCAGTCGAACGGAGAGCGCATTAATGCCTTTCAGCATTCAATGAAGCGCCAGGAATTCAATAGATGCGCTTTCTAATTTTTTCGTTTCCTTTACCCAAAACCATCAAGTATATTTACGCATCCTTGGAGCAAGCCGACAAACCTTGAAGCCGCATGACGGCGCATTTACGGGACGGCTACACGCTGTCCCTCCGTCCTGCGGACTGGCCCGGCCAGCCCCGTAGGTCGTCGGTTCAAAGGGATTGCGCGCCCGCGCCGGGCGTGCGGCCCCGTGTCGTGCGCGCGAAATCAATTCAGTACAACACGCGCCCGGCCATTTTGAACCGGCCAGTTAACCGATATCCGGAAATTCAGAGGGGGCAGTAAACCATGATTACCTTCACGTAGTCGGCCGCCGTCTTTTTCGAATAATCCGTCATTGGCATTTTTTCGCTGTTGATTAAACGGCGAGGGGATTGCTTTTGCCGGCGTTTTCGCAGCACTGAACGATTCTTTCAACAATCGAGGATTCAGTCATGTCGATCCATATTCGCAAGATGCGTTATCTGCCGCTCGTCGCCGCACTCGCGCTCGCCGGGTGCGGCGGCGACGACGGCGGTGCAGGCTCCGCTTCCGCGCTCAGCTCCGCCGGCGCGCCGCACACGAGCTCGTCGCCCGCCGTCACCGCGCCGCCGAGCGCATCCAATGTCGACAAGAGCGTCTCTCCCGTCGAACTACCGGACACCGTCGTGCCCGTGAACTACCGGCTGTGGTTCCGCCCGAACGACGCGCTGAACGCGTTCGACGGCCGCGCCGACGTCGAGATCAAGGTGCTGAAGCCGGTCAACAACATCGTGGTCGCCGGCCACCGGATCAAGTTCACCAACGGCCGCATCACGCTGCAGCCGGGCAACATCCAGCTGATCGCGACGCCGCAGGACAAGGGCGACTTCTATCAGTTGCGCCCCGTCGCCGGCACGATCGCGCCGGGCAACTATTCGCTGCACATGGAGTGGTCGGGCATCATCAACTTCAAGTCGTATGACGATCCGGTCAACCACACGGGCGGCAGCTGCGGCGACGATCCGTATCCGGGCTGCTCGGCCGCGGAAGGCGTGTTCCGCGTCGACCTGAAGGGCACCGACGGCAAGACGAGCGGCGCGATCCTCACGCAGGGCGAAACCAACCTGTCGCGCCAATGGTTCCCCGGCTGGGACGAGCCGGCGTTCCGCCCGACCTATGAAGTGACGGCCGAAGTGCCGCAAAGCTGGCGCGTCGTGTCGAACGCGGCCGAGAAGCCGTCGACCAACGTCGGTGGCGGCTACAAGCTCGTGCAGTTCGAGAAGACCCCGCCGATGCCGTCGTACCTGCTGTTCTTCGGCGGCGGCATGTTCGACACCTACGAGGACGATTTCACGAGCCCGCTGCCGGGCGGCAAGGGCGGCCTGCACCTGCGCGTGTTCACGCCGCCGGGCATGAGCGAGTGGGCGAAGCCGGCGATGGACCGCACCAAACAGGCGCTCGACTTCTACTACCGCTACACGGGCATCCCGCTGCCGCTCACGAAGTTCGACACGGTGGCCGCGAACGACGCGTTCAAGGAGCAGAAGGACCTGAACTTCGGCGGGATGGAGAACTGGGGCTCGATCCTCGAGTTCGCCGACGACATCCTGCCGCAGCCGGGCCAGCCGATGTCGCACTACGGCAACGAAGTGCTGACGCACGAAGTGGCGCACCAGTGGTTCGGCGATCTCGTGACGACCGACTGGTGGGACAACGTGTGGCTCAACGAATCGTTCGCGACGTTCTTCGAGACGAAGACCACGATCCAGTTCTTCCCCAACGAGTTCAGCTGGCTCGACCAGGTGAAGAACAAGTATCGCGTGATCAATCGTGACATCGGCCCGAACGCGTTCCCGGTCGCGCCGAACTTCAACGACTGGGCGTCGAACGACTTCGTGCTGAGCGCCAGCGCGTTCACGTACGACAAGGGCGGCCACGTGCTGAAGACGCTCGAGAACTATCTCGGCGAGCAGACCTTGCGCAAGGGGCTGCAGCAGTACCTGGTCGACTACTCGTTCGGCAACGGGACGCCGAAGCGTCTGTGGGATGCGCTGTCGAAGGAAAGCGGCCAGGCGGTCGGCCCGATCGGCGACAGCTACGTGCGTCAGACTGGCGTGCCGCTGATCTCGCTCGACACGCAGTGCGACCTGACGAAGAACCAGACGGTCGTCACGCTGAAACAGCAGCCGTTCCCGAACAAGAACGCGTATCCGGGCCTGCAGTGGACGGTGCCGATCACGCTCGCGTACGGCCAGGGGCTCGCGAAACGCACGACGCTCGCGCTGAAGGATACGCAGGCACAGACGCGGATCGACGGCTGCACGGGCGTGGTCGCCGACCCGAGCGGGCTCGACTACTACGTCGTGAACTACAGCGACGCGGCCTGGAGCGGGCTGCTCACGCAGGTCAACAGCTCGACCGATCCGGTGCTGCTGGCGAACCTGAAGAGCGAAGCGGCGCTGCTCGTCGCGAACAACCTCGCGCCGGCCTCGCGCTCGACGTCGATCGGCTCGGTCGCTTCGCCGGCTGCGATGAAGCTGCGCCAGACGCCGACCTTCGGCGGCATCGAACCGGTGACGAAGGAGCGCCCGGCACGGCAATACCAGGGCATCTTCAAGCCGCGCAAGGTAGTGACGCAGTAACGGTGCGGCTCCGGCCGGCGCCGCGCCACCCGCGGTGCCGGCCGGCGTACCGGTTTCTCCGACCTGTTGACGGGCCTCGCATGCGAGGCCCTTTTTTCATGCGGCGGCGCCTCGGCCCGCCGTCTCGCCCACGCGGCGTTTCCCACGCAGGCTGCGGGAACCACGGGGCGAAACGCGCGGCTGCGGCGATGCAGCGCGCGATGCCGCGCTAGCGATCGTCGCGGCGCCGGAACGCCCACCACGCGGCCAGCGCGGTGAAGCCCGCGACGAGCAGCACCATCAGCCAGAAGCCGTGCTTGTTCTCCGCGAACGGCACGCCGCCGACGTTCATCCCGAAGAAGCCGGCGACGATGTTGATCGGCAGCGCGATCACGGTGACGAGCGTCAACGTGAACAGCGTCCGGTTGTTCTGTTCGTCGAGGCGCGAACCGATCTCTTCCTGCAGCAGCTTGATGCGCTCGTTGAGTCCCGCCAGGTCGGCGAGCACCAGCGAGAATTCCTCGGTCGACTCGCGCAGCTCCTGCACGTCCTCCGTGTGCAGCCACGCGGGCGGCTTCGCGAGCAACCGGAAGATCGACCCCGGCTCCGGCGCGAGCATGCGCTGCAGGCGCGTCAGCGTGCGGCGCATCGCACCGAGCTCGATGCGGTTCGACGTGAGCCGCTGCGAGAGGAAACGATCCTCGATGCGGTCGACATCGACGCTCGTGCGCCGCATGATCTGGATCAGCAGGTCGGCCTGGTCGCGCAGCAGGTGCACGAGCAGTTCCGCGGGCGACCGGAACCGCTCGCCGTCGCGCACGCTCGCGCGCAGCGTGTCGACCGAGCGCAGCGGCTTGAGCCGCGCGGTCACCATGATGCGCCGTTCGACGTGGACGAACAGCGTCGCGATCTCCGACGGCGTGAGCTCGAGATTGAACATCACGTCGTTGACGATCGCGCGCAACGCGCCGTCCTCCTGCTCGATGCGCGTCGAGCGCGAGCCTTCGTGCAGGAATTCGAAGAAGCTGTCGGGCAACCCGAGATGCGTGCGCATCCAGCGCTCGCTCGCGCCATGCGCGAGATTGAAATGCAGCCAGACGAAATCGCCCGATGCGGCCGCGCCGTGCTCGCGGCACGTGCGCAACCACGCGGCGGCCGCGTCGGCATCGAGCATCGTGCCGGCGCCGCCCGGAACGAAGCGGAATCCACACACCATGCCGGACGTATCGGCGCCGTAAGTCTGTACGATCAGGTCCATCGTGTCGAAGGTCGTGCGGCGCGCGCCGCGCCGCACATCGCGGGTCGCGGGCCCGCGCCGGGAAAAGAAAGAAAACGTATGCCCGACGGGCGTGACGCGTTCGTGACACCGTCACGCGGCATCATACCGGCGGTCGCTCCGTGCCCCAAAAAACAACGCGCCGCCCATTGGGCGGCGCTGACAGGAAAGACCTCGCGGCGTGCGCGGCACGCGTTACTGCCGCGTCTCCGACTGCGCGGCGCTCGGGCACGCGGGGTCCTTGCCCCAGTGGCCGTCGCATACGCGCCAGCGGCACAGCTGATCCTCGAAGAAACCGCGCTCCGAGCACTCCTTCACGCGCGACGCCAGCGAGCCGCCGGTCGCCGCCGCCGCCTTGGTCGGCACCGCCTGCGCCTTCTGCGCGGCGAGTTTCTTGTCGGCCGGCTTCGTGCGCGCGACGAGCGCCGCGAGCAGATCGGCATCCGGATCGTCCTTCCCGGCCGCCTTCGCGGTTCGGGTCGGCGTCGCGTCGCGGCGCTTCTTCGCCTGCGCGAGCTCGGCCTGCTGTTCCTTCCGATGCTTGCGGGCTTCGGCCTTCGCTTCGGCTTTCGTGTCGGTCTTGCCGTGCGCGGCGACCTTCGTGCCCTTCGACGCGTCGGCCTTCGCGGTCCTGGCCGTCGCCGCCGCGGCGGCCGCCGTTGCGGCCGCGCCGGCCGTGGCCGCGCCCGATGCGTCGTCGGCGCCGTTGGCAAGCGCGCGCGACAGACGGCCGTTGTCCGCGGACGCAGTCGAAGCAGATGCAACGGCCTGGGACGCCGAATCGTCGTTGACGATCGTGGCCGGTTGCACGGCCGACGCGGCGGATGCGCCGTTCTGCGCGACCTGCGCGGCGGCGCCGCTGGCCGGTGCGGCCTTGTCCGGCGCAGCCGCCGCGGGTGCCGGCGCGGCCGCGACGACCGCGGGCCGCTCGCCCGACGACTGCTGCATGCGCCACGCGCCCCAGCCGCCGACGGCCACGACCAACGCCACCACGGCGGCGATCGGCGCCTTCAGCGAACGGCGCGGCGGCTCGGCGGGCGGCGTGACACGCCCTTCCAGATCCGCGAGAATGCGCGACTGCCGAGGTCCTCCCTCGCCTGCCGGTTTGGTATCGGACAGCAGGCTGGGCGGAGTTTTCGAATTTGAATTTTCCGGCGCACTCATTCAGCGTCTCATTGAATCCTGGTTTAATTCACCGCGATAATATAGCCCGGCTTCTCGAAGCAGCCTGATTCTAAGAGCAAGCATTGCAAAACACAATCAATTCCAATTTCCGGGGATTTCGTTGATTGCCGTCGCACTCGTCGCCTATTTCGCCCTTGCCGTCGCCGTCGCGGCACTGTTGCTTTTACCGGGTATCCGCGCGACCGTTTTCGAATCCGTCGCCCAGTTTCACGGCCGCCTTACGCGTCGTGCGAACGATCGCGCCGCACGCACGCGGAGTCAGATTGTTAAATCGGCAAGCGCGACGCGCGGCGCATTAAGCGATGTGCAAAATTTACTGGTTCGGCGGCGCTTGATGATTATGGTATCGGCAGGTATTCTTGCGACGCCGCCATTGGTCGCCATTGCGTTACGCGGCCGGCAATTATTCCAGTACGACGACACGGCGCGCGTGCCCGACGAGAAAATCGCCGCGCTGCTGCAGGGCGAACAACTCGTGCCGCCCCCGCCGCTGCCGCCGGAAGTCTTCGCCACCAAGGAGGTCGAACAGGTCCGCCCGGCGCTGAAGGATGCGAGCCGCGACTGGAACCTGCTGGACCCGGATTTCCGTACGCGTTTGCTGCTGGTCTACAAGATCATGCACGAACAGCACGGTTATGAAATGGCGTTGCTGGAAGGTTACCGGAGCCCGGAACGGCAGAACCGGCTGGCGCAGATGGGCAGCAACGTGACCAACGCGGCAGCCTTCCAGAGTTATCACCAATTCGGGCTGGCGGCCGATAATGCATTCCTGCGCGACGGCAAGCTGGTCATTTCCGAGAAAGATCCGTGGGCGATGCGCGGCTATCAGTTGTACGGCCAGGTCGCCGAACAAGTCGGCCTGACCTGGGGCGGCCGATGGAAAATGATGGATCTCGGGCACGTGGAATACCATAAACCCGGTTTTAAACTGGGACGCGGCAGCTAGCCAGGGCTGCCGGACAAGAAATAATGAGGGCGGCATGGGGCTTTTTAATCACCCGGCAGGAAACGATTTGAGCGGCGCAAACGATCGGGCATTCCGGTGCGCGATTTTTTCCGGCCGCCGCTTCCGTTTTAAATCTCACAGCGTCCTTTCGTTAATGCGCGCGCCTTCTCCGATGCCGCGAGCGCGTTGATGCCAGCCTCCTTCATCCCGTTTGACAGCATGGCGACACATCGCGGCGCCACCCTTGCCGCTCGGCGCGCCTGCGTCGCCTCACCGAATCGCACCGGAACCTGAACGTCCTATGCAACGCATCCTCAACGTGCTGACTCATCCGCGTACGCTCTCGATCGTCGGGATCGTCGCGCTAGCGGCCATCCTGTTCATCGTCGCCGACATGCTGCAGTTGCCGCTCCTGTGGGCGGCGCTCGCGTTCGCGGCGGTCCTCGCGCTGTGGCTCGTCGTCGCGCTGTGGCGCCGCTGGCGCGTGAAGCGCGCGAACCAGCAGCTCGGCCAGGTGCTGGAAGAGCAGGCGGAAACCGGCAAGATCGCCGCACCGGCCGCTGCCGCGCTCGCACCGGACGCGAAGACGGCCGACCTCGACGTGCTGCGCACGCGCCTGTCGGATGCGGTGAAGACGATCAAGACGTCGAAGATCGGCCAGGTGTCGGGCGGCTCCGCGCTGTACGAGCTGCCGTGGTACATCGTGATCGGCAACCCGGCCGCGGGCAAGAGCAGCGCCGTGCTCAATTCCGGCCTGCAGTTCCCGTTCGCGGACAAGAACAACGCCGTGATCCACGGCATCGGCGGCACGCGCAACTGCGACTGGTTCTTCACGACCGAAGGGATCCTGCTCGACACGGCCGGCCGCTATTCGGTGCACGAGGAAGACCGCAGCGAATGGCTCGGCTTCCTCGGGCTGCTCAAGCGCTACCGTCCGAAGGCGCCGATCAACGGCATCATCGTCACGGCCAGCATCGCCGAACTCACCGGCAACCGCCCCGAATTCGCGATCAACCTCGCGAAAAACCTCCGCCAGCGCGTTCAGGAGCTGACGGAAAAGCTGGAAGTGTTCGCGCCGGTCTACGTGATGTTCACGAAGGCCGACCTGATCACCGGCTTCACCGAATTCTTCAGCAGCAGCGACAAGCACGAGTACGACCGCGTGTGGGGCGCCACCCTGCCCTACGAGCCCGACGACAAGCGTGACGTCGTCGCGCAGTTCGACACGCACTTCGAGGAGCTCTACGAAGGGCTGAAGGAGATCAGCGTCGCGCAGCTGTCGCTGTCGCGCGGCAACCAGCTGTCGCCGGGCCAATTGAGCTTCCCGCTCGAATTCTCGACGATCAAGCCGTCGCTGCGCGCGTTCCTCGCGACGCTGTTCGAGAACAACCCGTTCCAGTACAAGCCGATCTTCCGCGGCTTCTACTTCACCAGCGCGCTGCAGGAAGGCGAAACCAACAGCGCGGCCGCGCAGCGCATCGCGCACCGCTTCGGCCTCGACGGAAGCGCGCTGCCGAAACCGCACAGCGCGTTCTCGAAGAACGGCTTCTTCCTGCGCGACCTGTTCTCGAAGGTGATCTTCGCGGACCGTCAGACGGTGCGCCAGTTCGCGAGCCCGACCAAGACGCGGCTGCGCTACGCGACCTTCTTCGGCTTCGTCGCGGCGCTCGCGCTCGCGCTCGGCGGCTGGACCTGGTCGACGATCGGCAACCAGCAGCTCGTCGCGAACGTGCAGGCCGACCTCGACAACGTCACGCGCCTGCAGCAGGGCCGCAACGACCTGCAGTCGCGCCTGCAGGCGATGGACATCCTCGAGGACCGGATCGAGCAACTCGAACAGTTCCGCCGCGACAAGCCGCTTTCGGTGTCGCTCGGCCTGTACCAGGGCGACCGTCTCGAACAGCACCTGCTGACCGAGTACTACAACGGCGTGCGCCAGATCCTGCTGGCGCCGGTGTCGCAGAACCTCGCGTCGTTCATGAAGGACGTGAACGCGCACCCCGAACAGCTCGTGCCGATGACGCGCCCGCCCGAATCGGGTGCCGTGCAGGGCGGCACGCTGCCGGTCTCGACGAACGCGGCAGGCGCCGCCCCGCAGGCCGGCGCCGTGCCGGCCGCGTCGGGCGCCACGCCGGCCGCCGCCCTGCAACAGGCGGCCGCGCCGCAGGGCGGCCTCTACAGCGACGCGTCGCCGACCAACGTGCAGGACGCGTACAACGCGCTGAAGACGTACCTGATGCTGTCCGACAAGCGTCACGTCGAGCAGGCGCACCTGACCGACCAGCTCGCCCGCTTCTGGCGCGGCTGGCTCGAGACGAATCGCGGCAACATGCCGCGCGACGAGATGATCAGGAGCGCCGAGCGCATGATCTCGTTCTACCTGTCGCGCGTAAACGACAACGACTGGCCGATGATCGACGCGAACCTCGCGCTCGTCGACCAGACCCGCGAGAACCTGCGCCGCGTGGTGCGCGGCATGCCGGCCCGCCAGCGCGTCTACGAGGAAATCAAGGCCCGCGCATCGACCCGCTTCGCGCCGATGACCATCGCGCGCATCGTCGGCGACGGCAATCAGTCGCTGGTTGCCGGCAGCTATGCGATTCCGGGCACGTTCACGCGCGAGGCGTGGTTCGACTACGTGCAGCCGGCGATCCGCGATGCGGCGACGAAGGAACTGCAGGCGAAGGACTGGGTGCTCAACACGTCGACGCAGGACGACCTGACGCTCGAGGGCAGCCCCGAGCAGATCCAGAAGACGCTCGTCGGCATGTACAAGACCGAGTACGCGCAGCACTGGCAGAAGTTCATGCAGGGCATCGCGGTACAGGGCTTCACCAGCTTCGGCCAGGCCGTCGACGGGATGAACCGCCTCGGCGACCCGCAGGATTCGCCGATCCGCAAGATCCTCGAGACCGCGTACGACCAGACGTCGTGGGACAACCCGTCGCTCGCGAACGTGACGATCAAGAAGGCGCAGACGGGCGTCGTGAACTGGGTCAAGCAACTGTTCTCGCGCTCGCAGGCCGGCCAGGTGGCGGCGGCCAACATCGACATCAACGGCAATCCGGCCGAGGTGCCGATGGGCCCGATCGGCCAGGAGTTCGTCGGGCTCGCGCGGATCGTCGCGACGCATGACGGCACGTCGATGCTGAAGGGCTACATGGAGTCGCTGTCGAAGGTCCGCACGCGCTTCAACGTGATCAAGAACCAGGGCGACCCGGGCCCGGGCGCGCGCCAGCTGATGCAGCAGACGCTCGACGGCAGCGGTTCGGAGCTCGCCGATTCGCTGAAGCTCGTCGACGAGCAGATGCTGACGGGTCTGACCGATTCGCAACGCAAGTCGCTGCGCCCGCTGCTGGTGCGGCCGCTGATGCAGGCGTTCGCGGTCGTGATCCAGCCGGCCAGCGCCGAAGTCAACAAGGTGTGGAACGCGCAGGTCTACCAGCCGTTCCAGAGCTCGCTCGCGACGAAGTACCCGTTCGCGGCGAACGCGAAGGTCGAGGCCGGCGCCGGCGAGATCGCGCAGGTGTTCGGTCCGGACGGCTCGATCGCGAAGTTCGTCGGCACGACGCTCGGGCCGCTCGCGGTGCGCCGCGGCGACACGCTCGCCGCCCGCACGTGGGGCGACATGGGCATCGGGCTCACGCCGGAGTTCACGAACGGCTTCGCGCGCTGGGTCGCGCCGCTCGCCGGCGGCGCCGCCGGCAGCGCGGCCGCGTCGGCCGAGCCGCAGACCGTGTTCCAGATCCTGCCGCAACCGAGCACGGGCACGACGGAATACACGATCGCGATCGACGGCCAGCAACTGCGCTACCGCAACACGCCGCCGCAGTGGACCAACTTCGTGTGGCCGAACCCGCAAGGCTCGCCGGGCGCGACGCTGTCCGCAACGACCTTCGACGGCCGCACGGTGCAGCTCGTCAACGAGCCGGGCCGCTACGGTCTCGAGAAGCTGATCAACTCGGCGCAGCGCAAGCGCCGTCCGGACGGCACCTTCGACCTGACGTGGGCACAGGGCAGCGTGAACGTGTCGGTGACGATGCGCATCATCAGCACGTCGCAACCGTCGGCCGGCGGCGGCGACCAGCCGCAGCAACAGAGCCTGCGCGGCCTGCAGCTGCCGTCGTCGGTCGCCGACGCGAGCGCGGGCGCCGCGCAGAACGCGACGCAGTCCGCTACCGGCACGTCCGCTACCGGCATGTCCGCTACCGGCATGTCCGCCACCGGCACGCCGGGCGCAGCGCCGGCCGTCGCGGCCGCCAACGCAACGAATGCACAGAGGGCGCAATGACGCAAACGGTACAGGCGCAAATCGCCTACTTCGGCAAGATTCCGTCGCGCGGCGACTTCGTGAAGAGCGCGCACAATCCGCAGTTGCTGCAGACGCTCGATCGCTGGATCGCGCAGGCGCTGGAGCTGCTCGCGGAAGATCCGCGCTGGAAGATCGTCTACGAGGATGCGAAGCCGATGCATTTCGCGTTCCTCGGCTCGCGCAGCAAGCTCGCGATCGCGGGCCACATGGTCGCGAGCCACGACGTGTCGATGCGCCGCTTCCCGTTCCTCGGCGCCACCGCGCTGGAGGTCGACCGGCCGCTCGCGTTCCTCGCGCGCAGCCCGCTCGCGTTCGCGCGGCTGTGGTCGCGCGTCGCCGCGCAGATCCCGCCGCTGCTCGGCAAGGACGAGCCGCCCGGCGCGCTGCAGGCGCTCGGCGACACCCAGGTGCCGATCGACATCGGCGGCCCGGGTACGTCGCATGACGGCACCTTCAACGATTTCGTCGAACACCAGTCGCTGTACGGCCTGCAGCAGATGCTGCTCGAAAGCGGTCATCCGGTGCGGCTGCGCGGCGCGATGCTCGCGCTCGGCTCGCTGCTGCGGCCGGTGATGCAGAGCGGCTCGTCGCACATCGAGCGCGGCCTCACGCTGCCGCTGCCGGTCGATCCGTTCTACCGCAGCCTCGTCGCCGCGTTCTGGCTCGAGCTGATCGCACCGTTCGTCGCGCAGGCCGACTTCGAGCTCGCGATCTTCATCGGCACGATCGCCGAACGCGAACGGCTCATCATCGGCTTCAACGGTGCGTCGGCGAAAACGCTGCTGAGCGTCGTCGACCCGCAGACCTACGCCGCCCACAACATCGACATCGACGATCCCGAGTGGATCGACGCCCATGCGCAAAACGATCAGCAGATCAGCAAGCTCGTCAGCTACCTCGACCAACCGCAACTCTCGCTGCGCGTCGCCATCGACGCGTTCCGCGAAGCGTTCATCGGAGGCTGACGGCATGCATCGCACGATTCAGGTCCGGCGCGCGCGCCTGTCGGCCGCCGTCTCGCCCGCCCTCGCCGCACTGTTCGCGGCCGGCCTCGTCGCGAGCGGCGCGGCCTTCGCGCAGAACACGGGCGCGACCGTCACGCCGGTCGGCAACGGCACGGTCGCGACGACCGCGCTGCAGCAGGCCAACCCGAACGCCGGCGGCGCGTCCGGTACGGCGGTACACGGCACCGCCGGCACGATCGCGCCGCCGCCCGCGAACGCGACGCCCGGCCAGGTGGTCGTCGGCGGCAAGGTGCCCGACGAAGCGACCAAGGCAGCCGTGCTGCAGAAGCTGCGCGACACCTACGGCGCGACGAACGTCGTCGACCAGATCGAGGTCGGCGACGTCGCGACGCCGCCGAACTGGAGCGCGAACGTGCAGAAGCTGCTCGGCGCGCAGCTCAAGCAGATCAGCAAGGGCCAGTTGAGAATCAACGGCACGCAGATCGAGATGAAGGGCGAGGTGCACAACGAGGCGCAGCGCCAGCAGCTCGCGAGCGACATGGCGAACACGCTGAACCCGACGTACACGATCAAGAACGGGCTGCGCGTGTCCGCGTCCGAACAGGGCGTGCTCGATCAGACGCTCGCGAACCGGACGATCGAGTTCGAGACCGGCAGCGCGACGCTGACGCCGCAGGGCAAGCTGATCCTCGACCAGATGGCGGCCGCGCTCGCGAAGATGCCGAACCGTACGGTCGACATCATCGGCCACACCGACAACTCGGGGAACCGGACGTCGAACATCGCGCTGAGCCAGGCGCGCGCGGATGCGGTGAAGGGCTACCTGATCACGAAGAGCATTCCGCCGCAGCAGATGACGACGACGGGCGTCGGGCCGGATCAGCCGATCGCGCCGAACGATACGGCGGACGGACGGGCGCGGAACCGGCGGATCGAATTCCGCGTCGGGCAGTAACGGGAAACCGGCCGGCCGCTCGCGCGACGGCGACGCGGCACGGCGCGGCACACGACGGGCGGCGGCAGCAATGCGCCGCCCGTCCCGCGTTTACGACTGCTCGTCGGGCCGCACGCCCAGCAGCTCGCGAATGTGCGACAGCGAGCCGTCGTCCTTCACGACGCTCTCGAGCCACTTGTGCAGCGGCATGTCGGCCCATTCGGCCGCCTTGTCGGCGAGATACGCGACCGGGCTGTGCGGCTCGGTCTGGCGGAAATAGCGCGCCACCGCGCGCAACTGATCGACCGCCTGCGCACGGTTCTGGATGCCGGCGATCATCGGCGTCGCCGGAGGACGCGAAGCGGTCTGCTGCGGCACGTGAGTCTCCTCGGTCTGGATCGGCTGGCCGAACACCGGCTCGATGCGCTCGGGCTGGGCCTGCGGCGCTACCTGCGCGTGCGGCGCGCTGCCCGTATAGCCCTGTTCGCGCGCAAAGCGCTCGGCGAGCCGGTACACGGTCTCGAACGCGTCGCGCGCCTGCCGGAAGCTCGGCGCCGAATCGCCCGCGCGCTCGACGAGCCGCTCCTCGAACGCATCGAGCGCGAATTCGAACGCCTTCAGGTTCGCCAGCAGCGCCGTGTAGAACGCGATCGACGTCATGCGCCGCGACGCGTCGATCTGCTCGATCGACGGCTTGCCGCGCGCGATGTCGTCCGCGTGGTCCGGGTCGCGCTTGATCGACTGCGCGACGTGCTGCGCGACTTCCCAGTCGAGCGTACTGAACGCATTCGATGCGCCGTCCGTCAGCGGCACCGCGCGCAGCAACTCGGCCGTGCGGCCGGACAGCCACGCGACGTTGCCGAGCCGGTGCTCGATGTCGTCGTCCTCGGGCAGCGGGTGGAACGTGTCCCAGAACTCGCGGCACAGGCCTTCGAGCAGCGCATAGCCTTCGGTGAGACCCGTGATGCCGTCCTCCAGCGCGAGCGCCTCGGTCAGCCATACGGCGAGCCGCAGGTCCTTCGTGCGCGTGCGCAGCAGCTCGCCCGCATGATCGACGACGAAGCCCCAGTCGGCCTCCTTGATCTCGGTCACCCATTCGCCCTGGTCGAGCGTCGGGTCGTCATAGCGCCGCGCGTCCTGGATCGCGTCGAATTCGTTCGAAAACAGCAAGTCGTCGCCGCTGGGCGACGCCTCGCTGATCGGCGTCAGCAGCTCGGGGAGATTGATCGGCATGGTTCGGTCAGTTCATCAATGCTTGACTGGGCGCGGCCGCGCTCATTCGACGGTGTACGCGAATTCGCCGGCCTCGTCCGCGTGCACCGCGATGCGCGCGATGGCCGCGCCGTCGGCGATCCGGCCGAGCACGTGGCCCGCGATCTCCGGCAGCAGCGTGCCGTTCAGGATGTGGTCGACGTTGCGGGCGCCCGAGTCGACCTCGGTGCAGCGCGCGAGCACCGCCTCGACGAGCGACTCGTCCCATTCGAACGCGGCCTTGTGGTTCGTCTCGATCCGGCGGCGGATGCGCTCGAGCTTCAGCTCGATGATCTCGGCCAGCACGTCGTCGGAAATCGGATAGTACGGCACGACCTTCATCCGGCCGAGGAACGCCGGCTTGAAGGTCTTGTACAGTTGCGGACGCAACGTCTCGGCGAGCGCGTCCGGATCGGGCAATTCGTCGGCCGGCTTGTTCAGGCAGGCCTGCATCACCGCGGCCGAGCCGACGTTCGACGTCAGGATGATCAGCGTGTTGCGGAAGTCGATCTCGCGGCCTTCGGCATCGTCCATCGTGCCCTTGTCGAACACCTGGAAGAACATTTCGAGCACATCCGGGTGCGCCTTCTCGACCTCGTCGAGCAGCACGACGGAATACGGATTGCGGCGCACGGCCTCGGTCAGCACGCCGCCTTCGCCGTAACCGACGTAGCCCGGCGGCGAACCCTTCAGGCCGGACACGCTGTGCGCTTCCTGGTACTCGCTCATGTTGATCGTGACCATCTTGCGCTCGCCGCCATACAGGATGTCGGCCAGCGCCAGCGCCGTCTCGGTCTTGCCGACGCCCGACGGCCCGACGAACATGAACACGCCGCGCGGCTTGTTCGGATCCTCGAGGTTCGCGGTCGCGGTGCGCACGCGCTGCGCGATCGCCTCCAGCGCATGATCCTGGCCGATCACGCGCGCGGCGAGCAGCGGCTGCAGGTTCAGCACGGTGTCGATCTCGTCCTTCACCATCCGGCCGAGCGGAATGCCCGTCCACGCGGCGACGATCTCGGCGACCACGTGGCCGTCGACCTGCAGCGGCACCATCGGCTCGCCGCCCTGCAGCGCATGCAACGCCGCGACGCGTTCGGCGAGCTTGTCGCGGGTGGCCTGCACGTCGACCGGCTGGCCGTCTTCCGACGGGCCGCGCGCGCGGTCGAGCGCGTCGCGCAGTTCGGTGATCTCGGCGACGATCGCGCGCTCGGCTTCGTAGCGTTCTTCGTCCTTCGCCAGTTGTTCGAGCGCCGTGTCGCGCGCGCCGCGCAGCTCGCCGAGCCGCTCGTCGTGCACCGCCCCGCCCGCCGCCTCGCGCTCCAGCGACGCGATTTCCGCATCGATACGCTCGATGCGCTTCCTGGTATCGTCGATCGCCGCCGGCGTCGCGCTGTGCGCGAGCGCGACCTTCGCGCACGCGGTGTCGAGCACGCTGATCGCCTTGTCCGGCAACTGGCGGCCGCTGATGTAGCGGTGCGACAGGCGCACGGCCTCGGTGATCGCGTCGTCGAGAATCCGCACGTCGAAATGCTTCTCCATCAGGCCCGACATCCCGCGCAGCATCGCCGCGGCCAGCGGCTCGCTCGGCTCCTCGACCTTCACGACCTGGAAGCGCCGCACGAGCGCCGCATCCTTCTCGAAGTACTTCTTGTATTCGCTCCACGTCGTCGCGGCGATCGTGCGCAGCTCGCCGCGCGCGAGCGCCGGCTTCAGCAGGTTCGCCGCGTCGTTCTGGCCGGCCTGGCCGCCCGCGCCGATGATCGTGTGCGCCTCGTCGATGAACAGGATGATCGGATGCGCGCTCTTCTTCACTTCGTCGATCACGCTCTTCAGGCGGTTCTCGAACTCGCCCTTCACGCTCGCGCCGGCCTGCAGCAGCCCCATGTCGAGCACGTGCAGCGCGACGCCGCGCAACGGCGGCGGCACGTCGTCGGCCGCGATCCGCAGCGCGAGCCCCTCGACGACCGCCGTTTTGCCGACGCCGGCCTCGCCGGTCATGATCGGGTTGTTCTGGCGGCGGCGCATCAGGATGTCGATCGCCTGGCGGATCTCCGCTTCGCGGCCGATCACCGGGTCGATCTTGCCGTCGCGCGCGCGCTGCGTGAGGTTGGTCGTGTACGTATCGAGCGCGGGCGTCTTCGACGGGCCGGCCGCGGGCGCCATGCCGTCGGCGGCCGGCGCGACGTCGCTGCCGTCTTCATCCGCCTGACGCGGCTCGGCTTCGCTCGAACCGGCCATGATTTCGTCGAACTTGTGCTTCAGGTCCGTCACGTTCATTTCCGCGAACCGCGACGACATCCGTTGCGCGAACTGCGCGAGATCGGGCGCGGTCAGCAGCGCGAGCAGCAGGTGCCCCGAGCGAATGCGACCGAGCTGCGAATCGAGCGACGCGATCAGCCACGCCTGCTCGAACAGCGCGATCAGATGCACGGAGAACACCGGCGTGCGCGTGTTGCCCGTCTTCAGGCGCGTCAGCTCGCGTTCGAGATCGGCATGCAGCGCATGCGGGTCGACGCGGCTCGCGCGCAATGCGAGCGGCAGGTCGCCCGTCGCTTCGTCGAGCAACGCGAGGAACAGGTGCTCCAGATCGACCTCGTAGTGGCCGCGCGCCAGGCACGCGCTCGCCGCGCGCTCGGTCGCGTGGCGGCACAGCGGGTTCAGTTTCGTGATCAGGGTCTTCAGAGGCGTGCTCATGGCGTCGATCTCAGGTTCGATTGCTTGTTGTTGTCAGGGTCAGTGAATCACGTGCAGCTCGTAGCGGGCGTCGGAGCGGTCTTCGGCGGCGTCGCGCGTGCAGAGGAACGCATCCCAGCCGAGCCGCGAGCCCACACCGAGCATGCTCGCGCCGACTTCCGTGCGCTTCAGCACGAGCCTCACCTCGTACTCGAGCGTGACGCCGGCGAGCAGCGTCAGCATCCGCTCGAGCGCGACGGCGTGCGCGCCGCCGGGCAGGAACGCCTCGTAATCGCGCTTGGACAGCGGGCCGACGACGATCCGTGCACGCATGTCGCGCTGCCACACGCGCTCGCCGACGAGCGCCGTCGCGCCGAGCACCGCGTTGACTTCGCCGAGCACGCTCAGTTGATCGGGCGGCACGTCGTACCACTTGCCGACGAACTGGTCGATCTTCACCGGCACGCGGAAGTAATCGGACAGCGTGCGCTGCAGGTAAGCCGCCGACATCGGCCGGTGCCGCGCGGCCAGCGCGTAGCCGGCCACGGCCTCGTCGAGCACGCCGCCCGGGCCGGCGGCGAGACTGTCGCGCACCTCGTCGCTCGGCACGCCGGCGATCGCGAGCAGCAGCGGCAGGTAGCGCTCGTCGCGGTCGAGTTCGTAATGGAACGGCAGCCGGTATTTCTTCCACGCCGCATAGAACAGCGCGGTCGCGCGGTTCGAGAACACGTCGAAGAACGCGCGCGCCGCGTGGTCGCGCCTCAGATGCTCGCGCGCGACGATCTGCTCGGTGTAGTGCAGCGGCAGCGCGCCCTGCCCGCCGAGCAGCCCGAAGAACGCGGGCGTCAGCTCGACGCGGCCGAGCTCGCCGGCGGCCAGTGCGGTGTCGCGCTGCTCGTCCGAGTTCAGCGGCGTGCCGTCGTCGTCGTACGAACGCGCGCCCTCGATCTCGCTCGGCGGGAAGCCGAGCGACAGCGTGTTGCGGAATGCGATGCGCTGCGCGACCACGTCGCCCTGCCGCCACGCGCCGGGCGCATCCGACGCCTGCCGCGCGAACAGCCCTTCGAGCACGCGCACCGCCTGGAAGAATTCGAAGCGATGCGGCTCGTCGAGCAGCGCGTCGACTACGCCAGGATCGATTCGCCGGTTCGGGGCTTGCATCGAATGATCTCCTCGCCGGTGCGCTTCGACACGACGACCAATTGAACGAAACTGTTGAGGTGGACGTACAGCCCGAAGAAGCTGTCGAGCACGCGCACGAACGACGCGAGGCTCGCGCCGACGAAGTGTTCCTCGTCGATCGTCAGCCGGATCTCGATGCCGCGCACGAATGTCGCGAACGGCTTGCCGGGCAGCCACTGCACGGCGCCGCGCTGCTCGATGCCGGCGAGGCCGTCGATCTGGCGCATTGACACGGCGGTGCGTCGCAGGTCGTACAGCGTCAGCATTTCCTTCAGCGGCGCGAGGCCGTGCGCGACGAGCGACACGTGGTTGAGCGCGAGGTGCGACACGAGCCGCCAGTGCGCGGCGCGGCCGCGCTCGAAGCGCACGCTTTGCGTCGGGCGGCGCAGCAGCGAGATGCCGCTCGTCTGCGCGCCGCCTTCCTGGAACAGGTCGCCGCCTTCGAGGCCGAACGCCAGCATCGCCGGCAGGTCGCGGTTCGTGCAGGTGAGGTCGAGGCTCAGCGTGTCGGTCTGCGGCGACGTCGGCTCGAAGTCGATGTCGACGATCGAAATCTCGGTTTCGTAGCCGGGGCTTTTCTGCGCGACCCAGTCGTTGCGGCGCGCGAACCAGTAATGACCGATCCGCGCCGATTCGCCGTGATGCAGCGAATAGAACGGCCGGAACTCGATCACCGATTCCTCGTGCGCCTGCTGCCGGACGAGCTTCACCGAATCGATCGAATACACCTCGTACGCGAACGCGCGCCGCGCCTCGGCGATCACCGGATACGACACCGCGCGGTGCGTGATGCGGATCGGCTCGCCGTGCTGGCGGAACAGGTTGACGATGGGCGTGCAGAACAGCCGGAAATGGCTCGCCGTCAGCAGCTCGAGCAGGCGCGCGACGTGCGAATCGCTGCGCACGTCCTGCAGTACCAGATGCAGCGTCGCGCGCTGGCAGCGGCCGGCCGCGCGTGCGATCGCCGCGAGGTCGAAGTCGACGAAATCGAACTTGTCGGGGAACGCGAAGTATTCGGTAAGCAGCCGGTACGCGGGATGCGATTTCGCCGGATAGTCGATCAGCGCGTCGTCCTCGGCGAAGCCGGCCTGCGCGATCGGCAGCTTGCGCAGCGCGGTCCAGCGGCCGTTGCGTTCGGGCTCGACGTACGCGCCGAGCACGTTGACGAACAGGCAGTCGGTCAGCGCGGCGACGAACGACTGCTCGCCGTGCAGATGCGCACGCAGCGTCGACACCTTCAGCGCGCCGAGATCGAGCTGCGCGGCGAGCGATTCGAACGTGATCGAGATCACGCCCGTCGCGTTCGACGGCAGCACCGTCGCGCTCGGCGCGAGCGCGACCGGCGTATAGCGCGCCTCCGAGATGCGGATCGGCGCGAGCGTCACGTCGTAGGCGGTGCGGAACCGGCATTGCACGCCGCGGATCGGGCGGCTCTTCAGCTCGGTGCCGCGATCGACCACGACCGGTTCGGTCTGCTGGCCGGGCGAAGCCGGCGTGAACTGCGCGATCGAGCAGGACGGAAACGGCCGCAGGTAGTGCGGATACAGCACTTCCAGCAGCGCTTCGGTGAATTCGGGGTAGTCGTCGTCGAGCTTCTTGTTGATGCGCGCGCCGAGCAGCGCGAACGATTCGATCATCCGCTCGACGTGCGGATCCTCGCAATGCTCGCCGGACAGCGCGAGGCGCGCGGCGATCTTCGGATAGCGTTCGGCGAAATCTCGCGAATAGCGCCGCAAAAACGATAATTCGCGTTCGTAATACGGCAGCAACTCTTCCATCGACGACCCCGAACCTCAATGTTTCATGCCGGACCTGATCGACCACCGGGCGGTCCGGCCCGCTCGGCGGCTTGATTTACTGCATTCGTGCCGCGCGTGCGCGCGTGACCGAATATTGCAGCGTCGACGGTTGCAACATCGCGTCGAAACTCACCGGCTCCTCGGCCGGGTGCACGACGAGCAGTGCCTGGATCGCGAAGTAGAGCGCGTTGGTGGCCTGCTCGTTCAGCTCGAACGTCACCTGCACCTGCTGCAGGCGCGGCTCGTGGCGCGCGATGGCCTGCTGGATCGACTTGCAGATGAACGCGCGATCGTAGTGGCTCGCGAGGCTCAGCCCCGCGAAATCGTTCAGTCCGTAGGTCAGCACCGATTTCTGGCATTCCGGCAGTGCGGCCAGCTCGTCCTCGGTGTGCGCGATACGGGTGTTGAGGATCGCCTCGACGTCGCGGGCGACCGTATTCTTGAGCTCGTCCAGCGACAATTGCCGCATCGCCGCCGCTGCGGGCAGATGCGGTTCGTCGTCGAACAGCTTGTCGAGAAAACTGGGTTCGAATCGTTTCATGACGAAAACGGCAACGGGACGCGACGCGCCCCGTTGCCGCAACCGACCTTAGACCGCGTAGGTCTTGTCGTTCTTCGTCAGGCTCCAGGCGCCTTGCGTGTTGCCGCCCTGGTTGCCGCCGATCTTCTGCTGGGTTTGCTTCCACTGCACGGCTGCGTATTTCAGCGAGAACGTCTCGATCGGCAGACCTTCCTCGCGAACGCTCGGTGCGATGCTCGAGATGATCACGTACTTGAGCTTGACTTCCAGATACTGCACGCGCTTGCCTTCACCGTCCGCGCGCGAGAAATGGACCGTCACTTCGTCGAACGTGGTACCGCCCGAAGCGTGCTGATACAGCAGCGGGCTCGACGAATCGATTTCCTTCGTGAAGATCATGTCGCCGTGCTCGCAACGCGTCATCGTGTGACCGCCAGCGGTCGATGCGGTTGCCGAACGCGGCTGAACGATCGAGTGATCCCACGATTTCAGTTCGATCCAGCCCTGATGGTCTTTGTCCGCGGACTCGCCCTTCACCGCGGGACTACCAAACTGCAAGTGCATATGTAACATGGCCCTTCGACTCCCCAAAGAGGTGGTTTTAACGTCCTACCCAGGCGGCCCGCCCGGGCGATTTACTCGCTTATGAATTTGCCGGTTTGGGCAGATCAGCGACAAGTCGCAGAGAAATCGAGAGTTCGTCGAGCTGAAAGTGCGGGCGCAGGAACGCGACCGAACGATACGAGCCCGGCTTGCCCGGAATCTCCGACACTTGTATGGATGCCTCGCGCAGCGGAAATTGCGCTTTCTGTTCCTGCGAGGCGTTGTCGTCGAGCAGGACGTATTGCGAAATCCACCGGTTGAGGAAAGTCTCCACGTTCTGCGCCGATGCGAAGCTGCCGATCTTGTCCCGCATCATCGCCTTCAGGTAGTGCGCGACGCGCGATACCGAGAAGATGTACTGAAGCTGGGCGGACAGGACGGCGTTCGCATTCGCGCTGTCGGTGCTGTATTTTTTCGGCTTCTGCACCGACTGCGCAGCGAAGAACGCGGCGTAATCCGAGTTCTTGCAATGGACGAGCGGGATGAAGCCGAGGTCGCTCAGCTCCTTCTCGCGGCGATCGGTAATCGCGATTTCGGTCGGGCACTTCAGCGCGACTTCACCGTCGTCGGTCTTGAACGTGTGGGTCGGCAGATCCTCGACGAGGCCGCCGCCTTCGACGCCGCGGATCGCCGCGCACCAGCCGAAGTCGTCGAACGCGGCCGTCAGGCGTGCCGCGAAGGCCCATGCCGCGTTGCACCACAGGTACTTGTCGTGATCGGTGCCGTCGACTTCCTCGACGAAGTTGAAGTTCTCCGCGGTCTGGCCGTCCTTCGGATTGAACGGCAGGCGGCCGAGGAAGCGCGGCAGCGTCAGGCCGACGTAGCGCGAGTCCTCGGCGTCGCGGAACGACTTCCACTTCGCGTATTCGACGGTATCGAACACCTTGCCGAGGTCGCGCGGCTTGCCGAGGTCGGAGAACGACTCGAGACCGAGCAGTTCCGGCGACGCCGACGCGATGAACGGCGCATGCGCGGCCGCCGCGACGTGCGACATCTGCTCGATGAAGTACATGTCTTCCGGCTGGCGCGAGATCTCGTAATCGCCGATCAGCGCACCGAACGGCGAGCCGCCGAACGTGCCGAATTCTTCTTCGTAAACCTTCTTGAACAGCGCGCTCTGGTCGAACTCGCTCGCGCCCTTGAAGTCGCGCACGAGATCGCGCTTCGGTGCGTGCAGCGCCTTGATCTTGATCGTCTGGCCCGTGTTGCTTTCCTTGACCAGATAGTCCATCCCGCGCCACGTGCTTTCGAGGCGCTGGAATTCCGGCGCGTGCATCACGGCGGAAAGCTGCGTGGAAATCAGGCGGTCGAGTTCCGCGACGCGCGCGTCGATCGTGGCCGACAGGTTGTCCGACACGATCACCGTGCCGTCGAGCACCTGGTGCACGAGTTCGCCGATCAGGTCCTTCGCACGCGCATGCTCGGAATCGGATTTCGCGACCTTGCTCTTCTCGACGATGTCGTCGAGCAACGAAGTCCCGGCGGCGTATTCCGCGCCGCTCGCTTGGGCCGCAGCCGTTTGCTGGTTCATCTCAACACTCCGTCGTCATTCGCCGTCTTTGTCGCCGCCGGTGCCCTTCGCGAGCGCCTGCAGCTGCTGCGTGTTCTTCAGCACCTCGGACAGCAGATCCTCGAGCTTGTCGTTGCCGGCGAGCTTGTTGCGCAGGTCGGCCAGCTTCGAGCGCGCCTCGAGCAGGCGGCGCAGCGGCTCGACCTGTTCGACGACTTGGTCCGGGCTGAAATCCGACAGCGAGCGGAACTTCAGGTCGACCGCGAACTTGCCGCCTTCCGGGCTCAGGCGGTTTTCCACCTGGAACGCAGCACGCGGCTCGATCGCCTTCATCACGTCGTCGAAATTGTCGCGGTCGATATTGACGAACTTGCGATCGCGCAGCTTCGGCTGCTCGATTTCGGACTGGCCCGCCAGATCGCCGACGACCCCGACGACGAACGGCAGCTCCTTCACCTCGATCGCATCGCCCTTCTCGACCTCGTAGGTCAGCTGGACGCGCGGCGGCCGTATTTTCTGCAAGCTTTTCTGAATGCTTTCTTTCTTGGCCATCTCGACGGCTCCCAGGTTAGTTGTGGTTATCGCGTCAGTTGCGGTTTCAGTTGCGCAGTGCGCCGAACGGATCCGCGCTGCCCTTTTGCGCCGTGGGCGGCGTCGGCGCGGTCGACGCCGCCGCCTCGGCGGCCGGTGCGGCGCCGCCCCTCGGACGATGGACGACCCGGCGCGGCGGGCGCGGTTTCGCGACCTTCGTTTCCGGCGGGAACAGCGCCGATTCGCCGAGCGTGTCGCGCAGTTGCTTCGCGAGCGCCTGCGCGTCGGACTTCGCGTCGCCCGCGAGCGACGCGTCCTGGCGCAGCTCGCCGAGCGACTGCGTCGCGATCCGCAGGCCGGCGACGGCCAGCACGCTCTTCGCCTGACGATCGGTCGCGTCGCGCTGCAGCGCTTCCTGGGCGGCGACGATCGCCTGCCCGTAATGGTTTTGTGCGAACTGGATTTGCGCGATGCGCGACCACGGTTCCTCGCGCGTCGGATCCGACTTCGCGAGCTGCTGGTACAGGCCGAGCGCCTTGTCCTGGTCCCCCGCCTTCGCGACGGCGTCTGCATCGGCCAGCGACTTGTTGAACACTTCCGCAGTCGGCGGCGCGGGAGGCTGGCTCGCACAGCCGGCGATCACGCCGCAAGCCACCACTACCCCAGACAGTTTTGCGAACAGACGGTCTTTCATCGTTATATCCACCGGCGCGTGAGTTTTAAATCGTTGAGAATCTGGTTCTTTTGCTTTGCAAGAAGCGCGCGGGTATAGTACCGATCAATTTTTCATAATTCAATCGTCGTGTGAAGAGTAATTCCTTTTAAAACCGGGCGCTACCCCCTCGAATGGCCTCTCGCCGCGGGCTCGCGGCGGTTTTTCTTTCGACCGGAATGCGCAAGTTTTACTGGCCGCACGACCCGCCGCCCGGATGGCGGAAAAAATTTCCGAACGCTTGCCTGGCGCGGGCGTGCTTAATAGTTGAACGGTGCAATGTCGGGGATACGCAGCGAACGCGGCAATATCCCGGCAGTTTTGACAGGGATAAAGGCGGCACGCCGGAAAAACGATGAGATCGTCCATGATTCGCTACGCGCTGCCGCTGGTTGCGTGCGCCCTTCTGGCCGGATGCGCGGCCGCCCCGCTGCTCGGCTCGGCCGCCAGCGCCGTAATGTCCGCGGCCGGCATCGGCAAGCCCGAGGTGCCCGACGCGCAGAAACCGCCGCGCAATATCGGCCTCACGCTGGCCGCCGCGCCGAACCTGAATGCAGCGACCGACCACAAGCCGCTCGCGCTCGTCGTCCGGCTCTATGCGCTGAAGGACCCGACCTCGTTCCAGCAAGCGCCGTTCGACGCATTTACCGATCCGACCAAGGAAAAAGCCGCACTCGGCGCCGATCTGCTGAATGTGCGCGAAATCACGCTGATTCCGGGCCAGCGCTATACGGCAACCGAGAAGGTGTCGCGTGAAGCGCAGGCATTCGGCATCGTCGCGCTGTTCCGCGATCCCGCAATACAACGATGGAAACTGACGTTCGATCCGGTGAAGTCGGAGAAATCCGGCATAATCGTCGGCCTGCATAATTGCGCGATGACGGTCACCGACGGTACGGTCATCGCTCCGCAGCAGGGTGCGCCGTCGCAACCGCTGAATATGCTTTCTTCGGTCTCCTGCGGTTAAACATGACGCACGAATGTCAATTAACAAGAGTTAACACTTGGCGATTTAATTCGGGCACGAACAAATCGATTACATCGCAACGCCACATTAACCGGATTTGACATGAGTTATTCGGCCAAGGTGCTGTGGGGGGAAGGGCTGTTCCTCCGGCCTCAACATTTTCAGCGGCAGGACGCGTACCACGAGGCGCGCCTGTTCGAGTCCATCCAGGCGATCCAGCCGTACAACTGGGGCGTGCGCTCGGTGCGCATCGACCGCGACGCGCTCGGCAGCAACGTGCTGCGGGTGGCCGAGCTCGCGCTCGTGTTCCCGGACGGCGCGCTGTATGCCGCGCCGCAGGCCGATGACCTGCCGCCGCCGATCGCGCTGGACACGTTGCCCGACGGCATCAACGAATTCGTGTTCTATCTCGCGCTGCACCCGCTGCGCGAGAACGGCACCAACTACAGCGACGATCCGGCCGCCGGCTTCATGACGCGGTTCGTCAGCGAGCAGACGAGCGTCGCCGACAACTTCACCGACGCCGCCGAAGCCGACATCACGTTCCTGAAGACCCAGGTCAAGCTGATCGCGCACAGCGAGCCGCGCGACCAGTTGCTGTCCGTGCCGCTCGTGCGCGTGCGCCGCACCGCGACGTCCGGTTTCGAGATCGACGACAACTTCGTGCCGCCATGCCTCGCGATCGAAGCGTCGCCGATCCTGCACCAGCGGCTGCGCCAACTGGTCGACGCGCTGCAGGCGAAGGTGAACGCGCTGTACGGCTTTCACCGCGAGCCGTCGAAGAACATCATCGAATTCCGCTCCGGCGACATCGCGTCGTTCTGGCTGCTGCACACTGCGAACGCCGCGTTCGCGACGCTCGCGCACCTGCACCAGCACGCGGCGCTGCATCCGGAGCGGCTGTTCCACGAACTGCTGCGCCTCGCAGGTCAATTGATGACGTTCTCGAAGGGCTATACGCTCGCCGACCTGCCCGTGTACCGCCACGACGATCCCGGGCCGAGCTTCGCGCGTCTCGACCTGATGCTGCGCGAATTGCTCGACACCGTGATCTCGACGCGCTATTTCGCGATCACGCTCGACGAGGTGCGCCCGTCGTTCCACCTCGGCCGCCTCGATTCCGGCAAGATCGACGACAAGACCGAGTTCTACCTCGCAGTGTCGGCGGACATGCCGAGCGTCGAGCTCGTCGATGCGGTGCCGGCCCGCTTCAAGGTCGGCGCGCCCGACGACGTCGACAAGCTCGTGCTGTCGGCGATGCCCGGCGTGCGGCTGTCGTACACGCCGCAAGTGCCGCCCGCGATTCCGGTGCGCCCCGGCGCGTGCTACTTCGCGCTCGATTCGCGCAGCCCGCTGTACGAGCGCATGCTGCAGGCCCAGTCCGCGATGATCTACGCGCCGACTGGCATCAATGACCTGAAATTCGAACTGATCGCGGTCACATCATGAGCTACGCGCCTTCCCTGTTCGGCGACAACGTGCCGCCGCCCCAGCATAGCCCGGCGTCGACGGACTCCGCGTTCCAGGCCCGCTCGCTGCTCGATTTGCTGTACGACGGGTTCTTCATGCTGTTCCTGCTCAAGAACGGGCGGGAACCGGACAGCGCCAGCGAGTTCAGCACGCGGATCCAGGAATTCCTGTCGGATTTCGAGCGCGGCGCGAAGAAGCTGAACATCGCCGCCGAGGACGTGTACGGCGCGAAGTTCGCGTTCTGCGCGGCCATCGACGAGATGGTGCTGTCGTCGCAGTTCAAGATCAGGACCGACTGGGAACGCCGGCCGCTGCAGCTCGTGCTGTTCGGCGAGCAACTCGCGGGCGAGAAGTTCTTTCAGTATCTCGAGGAAGGTCGTGCGCAGGGTGCGGCCCGACTGCAGTCGCTCGAGGTGTTCCATATGTGCCTGCTGCTCGGGTTCCAGGGCAAGTATCTGCTCGAGGGGCCGGAAAAGCTCGCGTATCTGACCGCGCGGCTGGGCGACGAGATCGCACACATGAAGGGCAAGCGTGCGCCGTTCGCGCCGCATTGGCCGCTGCCCGATCAGATCGCGCATCGGCTGAAGCGCGAGGTGCCGGTGTGGGCGATCGGGGCGGTTTTTGCGCTCGTCGCGCTGCTCGCGTTCATCGGGCTCAACACGTATCTGAAGGACAAGACGCTGCAGACGCTCGCCCCCTATTCGCAGGTGATCAAGGTCGGACCGGAGTCGGCTAATTTGACGATTTCGCTGCCGTAACAGGCGTGCGTTCTTCGAACGCTACTTCATGGAAAAAGGACCGCCTGGCGGTCCTTTTTCGATTCTGCCCGATTTGTTCGGATAACTGAAGAAAATCGACGGCGTACCGATGCGTCACGCCATCCAGACGTCTTCGTAGCCGGCATCGTCGATGATGAAGCGTGCGCCGGCCGGCAACCGCAGATAAGGCAGGACCCATGGCAGGCACGCCGACAGGTGCGCGGCATGCACGGGCTGATAGAAGTCGGCGGCGTCGCTGTATTCGCCGCAATGGAAGAACCAGCCGACGTTGTCGCCTTCGGACAGCGCGATGCGCGTGCCGTAGACGGGCATGCGCCCGAGCGTCGACAACGCGACGGCAACCCTGTCTTCCGGTTCGACGGCATGCAGCCCGTAACGTGCGCAAACGGCATCCTGTTGCGCGCGCAGCACTGCCGGATCGTCGGCCATGTTCTTTTTCTTCCTGTCTTTCGGCGAGTCAGCCGGGTTGCCAGCACAACCGCGGATCGGCGCCGCCGGTCGATACGAAATAGGTAGCCGCCTGCGCCGCCGTCGCGCGGTCAACGCACTGCCGCGCCGGATAGGTGCCTCGCTGCCCGCCTGCCACGAGTTCGATCGTTTCATCTGCCGGCGCCTCGGGCGTCGTCAGGGTCAGCAACGCTGCGTCGATCTCCGATGCGATGAAGACGACGTATCGACCGTCGTGGCCACCGCCGATCGTCATCACCGTTGCGTCGCTCGCGTCGAAGGCGACGGTCGAGCAATCGCGGCCATTCAGTCGTTCGACGGCCGCGATCGCTCGCGCGGAATCGTCACACGGCGCTTCCGTCACGTGTGATCGGTTGCCGATCGTCATTTCCTCGATCACGGTCGTCGTTCGCATTCGCCAGCTCGTCGTCATAACAGGATGAACGCGTCGTTCTCGACGTAGAAAACGAACGCGTCGAGCAATTGCGCGACGCTCGGCTCGTCGACCTGATCGTGCGCGTTGATCACGATGTCCTCGATCGTCGCGCTGTCCAGCGTGACCTTCCAGCCAGGCCCGGCCGCGATAGCAGACGCAACGTCCGCTTGCGCGTCATCGGCATCTTCGAAAAACGCGCCCTCGGTGTCGAGCGTCCACGGCATCGGCGGCAGGTAAAGCCACCCGGAGAAATCGCCGGGACGTTCGAGAATATGGTGCAGCGACACTGCGCTAGGTGAATCGAGCGACATGGGTATTGCGGTGGTATCCGGATTGATTGCGTTGCATCGGCCGCGCGCGACCCGCGGCAGGCCGTGATTATGCCAATTCCCGGCGCGCCCGCCTCCGCGCGCGCGTCAGTCGATGCGCAGCGTGACCGGTGTTCCCGCAAAAACCGCCGCCAACCCCTGCTTCACGTGTTCCAGTCCGTCCGTCGCGCGCACCACGATCGTGTGACCCGCGCCAGCCCTTGCGCCCATCGCGCATCCGGCGCCGGTTGGATATTCAGCATTTCTCCACGCAACGAGACGGACTCGACACCGCCATAGCCGGCCACCCCGCTCTCGCACACTTCCATGTAATACGCGCCGAGGCCGAGCGCCTCGTCTCGTTCGTCGTCTTCGGCACCGTGCTGCAGGATCACGTAGTGTGTCGGCGGGTCGCGATCCGCCACGCCGACGACATGAACGCCGTCCTCGAACGTGTAAGCCGCGACCTCGGCGAAAAAACTGAAATCCATGTCGATCTGCTCCCGGCCCGATGATTTCGGCGCCCTCCGGCGCACTATTTTCGTCAGATTATTCGGCCTGCGCGAGCACGTCACCGGTTTTTCGTGAAATCGATTGCAATCAGGGCCACTTCGACTTCCGGTAAGGCACGGTTGCGAGTAGTGTCTACGTGCCCGTATTTCGGCTCAGCCGGGCCCGACCGCGCCCGGCGCTCATTACCCCACGCTGCACACTGGAGATCTGCGATGAAACGTTCGAAGTTCCTGTTGTCGGGCCTGCTGCTCGCGTCGGCCCTCGGCTTCACGGCCGTCGCCGCGCACGCGGACGACCTGCTCGATTCCGTGAAGAAAGCCGGCATGCTGCGCGTCGGCCTCGAGGGCACGTACCCGCCGTTCAATTCGCGCGGCACGTCCGGCCAGCTCGAAGGCTTCGACGTCGACGTCGCGAACGCCGTCGCCGGCAAGCTCGGCGTGAAGACGCAGTTCATCCCGACCGAATGGAGCGGCATCATCGCCGGCCTGCAGGCCGGCAAGTTCGACGTGATCGTCAACCAGGTCACGATCACGCCGCAGCGCAAGGAAGCGCTCGACTTCAGCGAACCGTACACGTACTCGGCCGCGCAGCTGATCCAGCGCAAGGACGACACGCGCAACTTCAAGTCGCTCGACGATTTCAAGGGCAAGAAGCTCGGCGTGACGCTCGGCACCAACTACGACCAGATGGCGCGCACCGTGCCGGGCATCGAGGTGCAGACGTATCCGGGTGCGCCGGAGAAGCTGCGCGATCTCGCCGCGGGCCGCATCGAGGCGACGCTCGACGACCGCCTGATGCTGCCGTACATGATCAAGACGTCGAACCTGCCGCTGCGCGCGGGAGCGGTGCTGAACGGCGGCAAGCAGGAAATGGCGATCCCGTTCCGCAAGGGCAACCCGAAGTTCGAGAAGGCGATCAACGACGCGCTCGAGTCGCTGCGCAAGGACGGCACGCTGAAGAAGATCTCGACGCACTGGTTCGGCAGCGACGTGACGGTGCCGGTCGCGCAGTAAGCGATCGGGCGCTTCGACGCGTCGCGCCGGTCATGTCGATGAAGGCGTGACGCGTCTCCTCAAGCCGCTTCGTCGAAGCGCGCGAGCAGCATCTGGCCGATCGGCGTCAGCGCCGGACGCACGGCCACCGCATTCACGCGCACCTGCGTCGGGTCCACCAACCGCTTCTCGACCAGCACGGCGAAAGCGGGATTCGTTTGATCGACGCTGTCCGGCGCACGTGCAATGCGCAGCAGCATCGAGAATTCATGCGGGCTCAGCATGGTTCGTGTCTCCTGATCGTCCGCGATCCGGTCCGAATCGGCGTCGATCGTGTTTTCGAGGGAAATGGCGCGATGCATGATCGCAGCGGCGCCGGGAGCGAGATCCCGGTGGTCTGCCTGCGACGCGGGCACGTCGTCGCCTGCAGGTTGCGCGGTCGCGATCGGGCAAGGTCGCCGCGACGGGAACGTAACGTTAGGGGTGCGCCGTGACGCGCGCGTGACAGCGAAACGGGGGCGAAACGACGGCGGCCGTCCACCGCAGGGTGCGTGCTGCAACTGATGTGCGTGGTCGCACGTCGAGCATGGACTTCGAGCAGAATCGAAAAACTGCGTCAGTCCCGCGTGAACTGTTCGTGGAGCCGCCCCGGCTTCGCTTTGCCTTTCGCAATTGCTCAACCGCATCGGACGCATTGGCGTAGGCTTGACGCCGTCGGATTCGAGCACGTCGCGAGCTTGTCATCGCATAGCCCGGTGCGCGAGCGATGGGCAACCCAAAGTTCTGTTCGAATGGGACAACGACAACGCAATCCTGGACATCCGAGAACCATACTTGCTCTTCTGCATGCGTTGGTCAGACGCAATAGTGCAGCCGAATTGATTCTCTCGAGACGCGAGAAGTGCGCCAGAAAAGACGAAGGGCCGGGAGAACAAATCTCCCGGCCCTTCGTTCAATGTGGTGCCGGCTGCAGGACTCGAACCCGCCACCTGATGATTACAAAGCTCCGGAAGAACTTCGAGGAATCAAAACGTTAGATAAGAATTGATTCTACAAGGACGTCGCAAGAGCAGGGCTGAAACCCATAGCCTGCAAGACTCCCATTCTGGTTGTAGAACAAAGAAGAGACGACCGACACGGGAAATCTAGCTTGCTGACAGCGCGGACGCCAGCGTGCCGCTAGGGGGATCCAATTTTCGTACTTGATGGCGTTCTTGCCCACGTCGAGGATGACGAAAAAAAATTTTACAAACCCTACAGATTTTCTCAACGGCACCGATAATTCATCAGACGAATGCTTGTTCGGTTCGTCGCACATAGCCTCTGTCCAATTATTGAGAAAATCACTATGCGACAAATCACGAAGAAGTGCGTTTTGGCGGCTCTGCTGTCGTCGGCTGTCGTCGGTGCTCATGCAGGCACCGCCGCAATTCAGAAAACGACGACGCCGCCGCAAGCGCTCATTTTTTCGACCGGTGCCGGTTTTTCAGCTGGCGCATATTTCGGGTTGAGCGGTTCGGATTTTCCGGGCTCACTGCTGACCGCAAACAAAAAACTGACTAGCATCGATGTTCAAACCACGTCGTATATCGGTGCAACGACCGATGTCGTTTCCGTTTGCTATTTGCCGCCGTACACGACACAATCGAATTATTGCCGCAATGAAATTGTTCCGGGGACCAGTGTTAGTCTTAAGGACTTCAATAATCTGCCATTCGGTAACGGCGCCTCCTTTGTGATCCGGCACAATCCTACCGGACGGCCTAGTACGACTCTGAATCCCGCAGGCACAGAATCTGTGACCTACAACTACTCGTATTGATGAGTACGTGCCCCGCTTAAGAAGTCGGCGGGGCGTTCTCGATTTCACGACACGGGGCCTCCATGGAAATCAATTCGAGCCTTTTGACGACGACGCAAAATAGCGGTACGGCCAAATCAACGGTAACACCTGCGGCCAGCGATTCGACCAGCGCTGCCGCTTATGCATCCACTTCGGCACAATCGACAGCGATACAGCGTGATACCGTAACGCTGAGCGGTGAAGCAATTATGCTCTCGCGACTGTATGGTGGTTCCGAGAAGGGAATTCCAGCAACGCCGTTAGTCGGATCGAAAGACGTTGGTGCGGCTGATCCGGTTATGTGGCTTAATGCAGACGACCGTAGCGCGTTGTCGGACCTGTACGGGTATGCACAGGGGACTGGCGCCGATCTGCATTACGTTGACGATATCGCGTTTCAGCTTGCCTATTATCGACAAACTGCGGGTACGGTTGTATCGAACTGGACGACTAACCCGATGTACGATATGGAAGGCCATCGGCTCACGTTTTCTTTCAGTGACAAAGACGTCGCATCTGCAAAAGCGATCCAATCCAACAGCAACAATACCAAGCTGGATAAGGGTTTTCTGAATTACATTTTGGATCAAGGCTACGGCCAAAACCATATTATGAATTTCCAGTTTCTGGAAAAATTCGTTACTCGCAGCTCAAGCGCCGACAACACAAATTCTAATGCATCGGAATTTGGAGCATATGCAGCCACACCTAGATCGACTGTCATTGCATCCAAAGATATCGAATTCCATCATCCGGAACCGGATTTTATAAGCATCAACGGCGTGTTCACCATTACCGCAAAAGGTGCGAAAAACGGTTTTGTACTGATCGATGGTCAGCCGGGACAGCAACAGAAAACGAATTCAAACGGGCACCTCGCGGTCAATATCCAAAAGCCATCCTTCATGGAAATGATATTTTCGATGCTGAAAGGGGAACCTGTTAAGCCGGCCGTGGCAACTCATCATAAAAAGGCATCGTGATATCGTTCACGCACCAGGGAAAACGATGTGCCTACACGATAGAGCGAGCCCGCCATATGCGGGCTTTTTCATTTGTTGAAAAATTCAAGACAAGTCTCTAATAATCAAAGTGTTAGATAGAAACCCGCGAGGAGACAGAAAAGGGCCACATCTTGGTTGTTTGTATGTTGATAGCCGACCAAAAGTGAGCCGTTTGCAGCAAGTTTTTTCATCGAAAATTGACCCACATGTTCGAATGCCTGCTTGGGATGCCAAGCAGGAGAACCGGAGTGATTACGTTCAGGCAGGCAAAATTATGATTGGTGGCGGGGTGAATATTCCACCTGAAGTACTCGAAGATATCTTCGGATACACGCGTCGCAATTTCCCCGATGTTGTAGGTCTCTGCCATGTTGATGACGCTTATTAATTGTTGGTCGGTCACTTACATCGGCAGTATGCCATCCCGACATGCCTTTTGTCGTTTTGTAGAACGTGTGCGATTTTGTAGAACAAAAAAAAGCGGGCCCCATCTCTGGGACCCGCTTCGGTATTGGTGCCGGCTGCAGGACTCGAACCCGCCACCTGATGATTACAAATCAACTGCTCTACCAGATGAGCTAAGCCGGCGTAGCGCGAGATTCTACCTCATTTCACGATCTTGAGGCGAGGTCTGCTGCCGCCTTTCGAGCCGTCGCCGTCGGTTTTCGGCGGTTCGTCGGCGCCTTCGGACGGCTCCTCGTTCGCGCCGCTGTCGGCGACCGGCGCCAACGGCGAGACGGACTCGTCGCGCTGCGCGTCATCGGCCGGCACGGCGTCATCGTCGAACGCGCCCGAATCCTCGCCTTCGCCCGCGACCGCATCGACCTGGAACGCCATGCCCTGCCCGTTCTCGCGTGCATAGATCGCGAGCACGTTGGCAACCGGAATCTCTATCTTGTGCGCCTTCCCGGAGAACCGGGCCGTGAACTCGATCCACTCGTTGCCCATCTGCAGCTGGCTCGTCGCCTCGAAGCTGATGTTGAGCACGATCTCGCCGTCACGCACGAACTGACGCGGCACACGCGTCGAGTTGTCGACCCTCACCGCGATATGCGGCGTGTAACCGTTATCGGTGCACCACTCGTACAACGCGCGCAGCAGATAAGGCTTCGTTGAAATCTCTTGCATCACAATCCTCGAACCCGGAGCGGGCACGCGGCACGCCGCGCCACCCGCTCCGTCATGCCTTCATTGCAACATTAACGACGCATGACCTTTTCGGACGGCGTCAGTGCTTCGATGTAGGCCGGACGGCTGAAGATTCGTTCGGCATACTTCATCAGCGGCGCGGCGTTCTTCGACAGCTCGATGCCGTAGTGATCCAGGCGCCACAGCAGCGGTGCGATCGCGACGTCGAGCATCGAGAACTCCTCGCCGAGCATGTACTTGTTCTTCACGAAGATCGGCGCGAGCTGCGTCAGACGATCGCGGATCGCGAGGCGGGCCTTCTCGTGATTCTTCTCCGCCGCCTTGCCCTTCTCGTTCTCGAGCGTGCTGACGTGGACGAACAGTTCCTTCTCGAAGTTGAGCAGGAACAGGCGCGCACGCGCGCGCTGCACCGGGTCGGCCGGCATCAGTTGCGGATGCGGGAAGCGCTCGTCGATGTACTCGTTGATGATGTTCGATTCGTACAGGATCAGGTCGCGCTCGACCAGGATCGGCACCTGACCGTACGGGTTCATCACCGAAATGTCTTCCGGCTTGTTGAACAGGTCGACGTCACGGATTTCGAAGTCCATGCCCTTCTCGAACAGCACCAGCCGGCAACGCTGGGAGAACGGGCAAGTTGTGCCGGAATACAGAACCATCATATTTGCGTTTCCTCAAAAAAGCCGAGGGCCGGCACGCGGCGAAACCCCTTTCACGGGTTCCGCCTTGCGCCGGCCCCACGCCGGTCAGGCGTGTTTACTTGATATCTTTCCAGTACGCGGCATTCAGCCGCCAGGCCAGGAAAGTCAGGACACCGAGAAAGATCAGCACCCACACGCCGAGGCGCTTGCGGGTCTGCTGGGCCGGCTCGGACATCCATGTCATATAGGCCACCAGGTCGGCCACCGCAGCATCGTAGTCGGGCGACGAGAGCGTCCCCGGCGTGACCTGCTGGAAGCCGACGAGCGTGTGGACCTTCTCGCCCGTCTCCTCGTCCGTCTTGTCTTCGAATTTGGCTACGCGTTGCCCCTGCAGTTGCCACAACACATGGGGCATGCCGACGTTCTCGAACACCGCGTTGTTCCAGCCGGTCGGCCGCGTATCGTCACGGTAGAAGCTGCGCAGATACGTGTACAGCCAGTCGCGGCCGCGCGCGCGCTCCTCGACCGACAGGTCGGGCGGCGTGGTGCCGAGCCAGTTCTTCGCGTCGTCGGGCCGCATCGCGACGGACATCGTGTTCCCGACCTTGTCGGTCGTAAACAGGAGATTCTTCTCGATCTCCTTCTGGGATATGCCCAGATCCGTCAGACGGTTGTAGCGCATCAGGTTCGCGCTGTGGCAGTTCAGGCAATAGTTTACAAACAATTGCGCGCCGTGCTGAAGCGAAACGAGATTTTCCGTGTTATCGGGCGCCCGGTCGAGCGGAAAATTGCCCTCCGCCCGCACGGCCGGCGCCGCCAGCAGCGCACAAGCGGTCGCCCCGATCAGCGCGAGTGTCGAAAGCAGTTTCTTCATGTCGTTCTCTCCTCGCTCACGTTAATGGGGCTTGAAGCGCACCCGTTCCGGCGGCTGCTTGAACGTGCCAAGCGGCGTCCAGACGGGCATGCCGAGGAAGAACGCGAAGTAGATCAACGCACAGGCCTGCGCGATCAGCGTCGCCGCCGGCGATGGCGGGCGCGTGCCGAGGAACGCGAGGGTCAGGAACGCCGCAACGAAGATCCCGAGGAACACCTTGTGGAACAGCGGCCGGTAGCGGATCGATTTCACCGGGCTGCGGTCGAGCCAGGGCAGGAAGAACAGCGTGATCACCGCCGAGCCCATCACGACGACGCCCCAGAACTTCGACTCCGTCAGGTACATGAACACGACGATCGCGGCGGCCAGCACCGGCAACCCGACCTTCCATTTGCCGCGCGCGCGGATCAACGCGAGCACGCCGAGCAGCGCGATCACGATCATCAGCACGATCTTGAACGGGTCGGTGGTCGCGCGCAGCATCGCGTAGAACGCGGTGAAGTACCAGACCGGCGCGATCTCGGGCGGCGTCTGCAGCGGGTTCGCCGGGACGAAGTTGTTCGCCTCGAGGAAGTAGCCGCCCATCTCCGGAGAGAAGAACACGATCAGCGCGAACACCATCAGGAACACGCACACGCCGAGGAAATCGTGCACCGAGTAGTACGGGTGGAAGGGGATGCCGTCGAGCGGGATGCCGTTCTCGTCCTTCTTCGCCTTGATCTCGATGCCGTCCGGGTTATTCGACCCGACTTCGTGCAACGCAACGAGGTGCGCGACGACGAGCCCGACCAGCACGAGCGGAATCGCGATCACGTGGAACGCGAAGAAGCGGTTCAGCGTGACGTCGGACACGACGTAGTCGCCGCGAATCCACAGCGACAGGTCCGGGCCGACGAACGGGATCGCCGAGAACAGGTTCACGATCACCTGCGCGCCCCAGAACGACATCTGGCCCCACGGCAGCAGATAGCCGAAGAACGCCTCGGCCATCAGGCACAGGAAGATCGCGCAGCCGAAGATCCACACGAGCTCGCGCGGCTTGCGGTACGACCCGTACAGCAGCCCGCGGAACATGTGCAGGTAGACGACCACGAAGAACATCGATGCACCGGTCGAGTGCATGTAGCGGATCAGCCAGCCCCACGGCACCTCGCGCATGATGTACTCGACCGACGCGAACGCGAGCGTCGAGTCGGGCTTGTAGTTCATCGTCAGGAAGATGCCCGTGACGATCTGATTGACGAGCACCAGCAGCGCGAGGGAGCCGAAGAAGTACCAGAAGTTGAAGTTCTTCGGCGCGTAGTACTCGGATACGTGCTTCTTCCAGGTGGACGTGAGCGGGAAGCGCTGATCGATCCAGCCGGTGAAACCTGTCGTGGAGACTTCCTTGTTGTCGGCGGCCATCACGCTTCTCCTTTCTCGTCCTTGCCGATCACGAGGGTCGTCGCCGACGTGAACATGTAGGGCGGGATGTCGAGATTCTGAGGCGCCGGCTTGTTCTTGAACACGCGGCCGGCGAGGTCGTAGGTCGAACCGTGACACGGGCACAGGAAACCGCCCGGCCAGTCGTCCGGCAGGTTCGGCTGCGGACCCGGCGTGAAGCGTTGGCTAGGCGTGCAGCCGAGGTGCGTACACACGGCCATCACGACGAGAATGTTCTTGCGATCGGTCCGCGCGCGATATTCGTTGGCGCAATACGCGGGCAACGGCATCGAATACGGGGATTTCGTGGTCGGATCGGCCACTTCCTTGTCGGCCTTGACCACGTCGGCCAGCATCGAATCGGTGCGATTCAGGATCCAGACGGGTTTGCCGCGCCACGGCACGGTGACCATTTCGCCGGGCTTCAGGCCGCTGATATCGACCTCGACCGGTGCACCGGCCGCTTTCGCTTTCGCGGACGGCGCGAGCGACGCCGCGAAAGGTATGACGGTGGCTACGCCTCCTACGCCACCTGCTACGGATGTCGCAATCAGCCAGGTACGGCGGCCGCTGTCGACGCGTTTCTCTTCCTTGTCTCGCATCACACGCCCCACTTCTGAGTTGGATTTTCCGTCACGACTTTTCATTCCGCCGCTAGTTTGCGCGAATGGAGTCGCCATTTACAAGGCCCGGCGATGAAAATCCCTTCGAAGTGATTGATAGTTAAGGGTTATCCCCCACTATCGGAGCAATTAAATCACTTCACTTTTAAGCAGATGCTACATTGTGAAATTTCGATGCGCTGCCGCAAATCCGTCGCTCAGACCGGATTATGAATATCGATAAAAAGGTGTTCGAGATCGAATTCTTCGGACAAGTGGCGCCCCAGCGCCTGGATTCCGTAGCGCTCGGTCGCATGGTGCCCCGCCGCAACGAACGCGACACCGCTCTCCGCCGCCGCGTGCGTGGTCGATTCGGACACCTCGCCGGTCAGGAACACGTCCGCGCCGGCATCGATCGCCGCGTCGAAATAGCTCTGCGCGGCGCCCGTGCACCACGCGATGCGGCGCAACTGCATGTCCGGGTCGCCCAGCACGAGCGGCGCGCGGCCGAGCGTGCGCTCGACCTTCGCGACGAAGTGCTCGAGCGTGACGGGCATCGGCAGCGTCGCCATCCAGCCCAGGTCGCCTTCGCCGAAGCGCTGCTCGCCGATCAGGCCGAGCTTTTCGCCGAGCTGCGCGTTGTTGCCGAACTCGGGATGCGCGTCCAGCGGCAGGTGAAACGCGAACAGGTTCAGGTCGTTCGCGAGCAGCAGCTTCAGGCGCTGATACTTGCGGCCGGTGATCTGCGGCGCCTCGTTGCGCCAGAAATAGCCGTGATGGACGAGCACGGCATCCGCCCCCCATTCGAGCGCGGCTTCGAGGAGCGCGACCGACGCCGTCACGCCGGTGGCGATCTTCTCGATCTTGCGGCGCCCTTCGACCTGAAGGCCGTTCGGGCAATAGTCCTTGAAGCGCGCGGTTTCAAGGGTATTGTTCAAGTACAATTCAAGTTCGATCCGATCCATATAAACCTCTAATCCATTCAGATGCTTAGACGCTTCTGGCTGTTCTTCGCGCAAGCGGTGACCGTACTGCTCGCGCTGATGTTCATCGTCGTGACGCTCAAGCCGCAATGGCTGCAACGGCAAGGACAGCTCGGCAAGCAGCTCGCCACGCCGATCGTCGCGCTGCGCGAAGTCGCGCCGGGCATCGGCGGCGCACCGGCGACCACGTCGTATGCCGAAGCCGCGCAGAAGGCGATGCCGGCCGTCGTCAACGTGTTCTCCAGCAAGGACGGCTCGCTGCCGCCCGACCCGCGCGCAAAGGATCCGCTGTTCCGTTACTTCTTCGGCGACCGCAACGCCCGCAAGCAGCAGGACGAGCCGGCCGCCAACCTCGGCTCCGGCGTCATCGTGAGCCCTGAAGGTTACATTCTAACGAACCAGCACGTCGTGGACGGCGCCGACCAGATCGAAGTCGCGCTCGCCGACGGCCGCACGGCCACCGCGAAAGTGATCGGCAGCGATCCCGAAACCGATCTCGCGGTACTGAAGATCAACATGACGAACCTGCCGACGATCACGCTCGGCCGCTCCGACCAGTCGCGCGTCGGCGACGTCGTGCTCGCGATCGGCAACCCGTTCGGCGTCGGCCAGACGGTGACGATGGGGATCATCAGCGCGCTCGGCCGCAACCACCTCGGCATCAACACGTTCGAGAACTTCATCCAGACCGACGCGCCGATCAACCCCGGCAACTCCGGCGGCGCGCTGGTCGACGTGAACGGCAACCTGCTCGGCATCAACACGGCGATCTACTCGCGCTCGGGCGGCTCGCTCGGCATCGGTTTCGCGATTCCGGTCTCGACCGCGCGCACGGTGCTCGAAAGCATCATCACGACGGGCTCGGTCACGCGCGGCTGGATCGGCGTCGAGCCGCAGGACGTCACGCCGGAAATCGCCGAGTCGTTCGGGCTCCAGCAGAAATCGGGCGCGATCGTCGCGGGCGTGCTGCAGGGCGGCCCTGCCGACAAGGCCGGCATCAAGCCGGGCGACATCCTGGTGAGCGTCAACGGCGAGGACATCACCGACACGACGAAGCTGCTGAACGTCGTCGCGCAAATCAAGCCGGGCACGCCGACCAAGGTGCACGTCGTCCGCAAGGGCAAGCAGTTCGACGTGAACGTCGTGATCGGCAAGCGTCCGCCGCCGCCGAAGCAGACGCTCGACGAGCAGGACAACGATAGCGAATGAGGCTCGGCGGGCGGCACGCCGCTTGCCGTTCGCGATGCGATTTGATGCGGCGCAGAAATGAAAAAGGGCAGCCGGCTGGCTGCCCTTTTGCTTTGCTTCCAACGATGTCTGGTGCCGGGAAGGCCGCGTTGGGATGCGCTGGCTGGCGGCCAACCACAGGTACCGGCCCCTCCGGCTTGGCCCGGAAAGCCGCCCGGCGCCGCGCCGTCAACCCGCGGCTTCGCCGTTCCCCGCCTCGCCCTCTTCTACCGGCTTCTTCGGCACGAAGAACCGCGCGGCCAGCAGCCCGATCTCGAACAGCACGACGAGCGGCAGCGCCAGCATCAGTTGCGAGAACACGTCCGGCGGGGTGACGACCGCCGCGACCACGAATGCGCCGACGATCACGTACGGTCGCATCTCCTTCAGCTTCTGCAGGGACAGCACGCCCATCCGGACGAGCAGCACGACGACGATCGGCACCTCGAACGTGACGCCGAACGCGATGAACATCCCGAGCACGAAGCTCAGGTAGTTGTCGATGTCGGTCGTCATCTCGGCCCCGAGCGGCGCGTTGTAGTGCGCCATCACGCGGAAGATCGTCGGAAACACGAGGAAGTACGCGAACGCCATCCCGCACAGAAACAGCACGTAGCTGCTGCCGACGAGCGGCGTGACGAGCTTCTTCTCGTGCTGGTACAGCCCCGGCGCGACGAACGCCCAGATCTGGTACAGCACGATCGGCAGCGCGATCACGAGCGCGACGAGCATCGTGACCTTCATCGGCACGAAGAACGAGCCGGTGACGTCGGTGACGATCATCTTGCCGTCTTTCGGCAGGTTCTCCATCAACGGCCGCGCGAGCAGCCTGAAGATGTCGGGCGCCCAGTAGACGAGCCCGACGAACACGACGATCACGGCCAGCCCCGCGCGAATGATGCGATCGCGAAGCTCGACGAGATGGGAAATGAAGGTTTCTTCCGGGGCGTCGCCCGGGTTCTGCTGGGGGTCGCTCACACCGGCCCTCGGTAGGATTGACGAGCGAGCATGCGCTCGACTCAGAAGAAGCGCGTCGGCCGGCGCAGGCTGGCCGGCTGGTGGCGCGCGACACGTGCGGCGCCCGACTGCACGTGGGTGCGGCGGGTCGTCGCGCGCTTGTACCAGACAGGCGTCGCCGCCTGCTTGATGCGCCAGTTGCGACGCTTCGGCGCAAGCGCGGCCGAACTGCCGCCACGCCACGACGGCGCTGCGGGTGTGTCGCCACCGTACGTGCCGGCATCGACCGAGCCTTCGTTGATACCGCCGACCGCGGAATGCCACGTGTCGTTCAGCGCCTTCTCGTGCTCGCGCAGGTTGTCGTGAATCGTCGTCTCGACATTGCGCGCGGCCGATTCGAAATCGGTCTTCATCGTCCGCAGCGCGTCGAGTTCGATTTCGCGCGAGACCTCGGCCTTCACGTCGTTGATGTACCGCTGCGCGCGGCCGAACAGCGCGCCGGCCGTACGCGCGACGCGCGGCAGGCGCTCGGGGCCGAGCACCACGAGCGCGACGACGCCGATCAGCGCCATCTTCGAAAGACCGAGATCCAGCATCGCGAATGCCTGTCAGCGTGCCGGCGTTACGCCTTGTTCGAATCGGAACGCGTCGTTTCCTTCGCGTTGACGTCGACCGTGCCCGAACGCGGCAATTGCTGCGCGTCCGCCGGCGTTTCGCCTTCCTTCATGCCGTCCTTGAAACCCTTCACGGCGCTGCCGAGGTCGTTGCCGATGTTGCGCAGCTTCTTCGTACCGAAAACCAGCGCGACGATCAGCAGCACGATCAGCCAGTGCCAAATGCTCAATCCACCCATGATGAAACCTCTCCTCAACCACGCCGCGATGCGGCGCAAATCGCCGGCGACGCGCCGGCTTCGACTATCGGATGCGGGGAAACGCCCCGCTTCGTCAACCCATCCGTTGCCACGGGCGCGGGCCGGCCAGGATATGCGCGTGCAGGTGGTAGACCTCCTGCCCGCCGCCCGGGCCCGTGTTGATCACCGTGCGAAAACCGGTTTCGCCGCCCGTATACGCGACCCCGAGCTGGTCGCCCAGACGCGCGACGAGCAGCATCAGCCGGCCGAGCATCGGTGCATCGGCGTCGCCCACCGCCGACAGCGTCGGCACGTGCCGGCGCGGAATCACGAGCACGTGCGTCTCGGCGGCCGGGCGGATGTCGCGGAACGCGACGAATTCGTCGTCCTCGTGCACCTTCGTGCTCGGGATCTCGCCTGCCGCGATCTTGCAGAACAGGCAATTCGGATCGTGACTCATGTTGCTCCTGCAAACGCCCGCGCGCGGCCGGTCAGAACCACGCCTGCGAATCGAGCGTCTTGTTGTCGTTCAGGTACAGCCAACCCTTGATGATACGGTACAGCGTCCAAATCCATGTGACAAACATCACGACGAATCCGACCGCGACGAACAGCAGCGCGATCCCGATCACGTAAGCGATCAGCGCGCGCCAGAACGTGCGGATCTGCCACTCGAAGTGATCGGCGTACGGCGTGCCGGCCACGTCGCCGCGCTTCACGTAGTTGATGATGATCGCGATGATGCCGGTGACGCCGCCCGTCAGCCAGTGAATCGCATAGAGGCCGTACAGCACGTGGGTCAGCGTGCGCAGCCCGTTCAGGCGTTCGGCATCCGCTGCTCCCGGCACCGCCGGCGTCGGAAACTGGTTCGACGTTTCGTTCATGATGCTACCCCCGTCAGATGACAATTCTTACAGCTTACCGCACTGTTGCCACCGCGGCGGGGTCTGTCCGTCACCCGCCGTTTTCCTCGCGCTCGCGGCGCTTGCGCAGCGCTTTTTCCTCGATGCCCGACAAGCCCTCGCGGCGCTCGAGTTCGGCGATCACGTCGGCCGGGCTCAGGTCGAAATGCGACAGCATCACGAGGCAGTGAAACCACAGGTCGGCCACCTCGCCGACGAGCGCGGCCGGCGCGCCGCCCTGGCGCACGTCCTTCGCGGCCAGCACGACTTCCGTCGCCTCTTCGCCGATCTTCTTCAGCACCGCGTCGTCGCCCTTGTGGAACAGGCGCGACACGTACGATTGATCGGGATCGCCGCCCTTGCGGCTATCGATCACGGCCGCGAGGCGCAGCAGCGTGTCTTCGGTCGATTGCGTCATTTGTAGATGTGTTCGGGATCTTTCAGCACCGGCTCGACCGCGACCCAGTCGCCGCCGTCCACGGTGCCTTCGAATTTCTGGAAGAAGCACGAATGCCGGCCGGTGTGGCACGCGATGCCCGACACCTGCTCGACCTTCAGCAGCACGACGTCCTCGTCGCAGTCGAGCCGCACCTCGTGCACGTGCTGCACGTGGCCCGACTCCTCGCCCTTGAACCACAGGCGCTTGCGCGAGCGCGAATAATAGACCGCGCGCTGCGTCTCGATCGTCTTCGCGAGCGCCTCGCGATTCATCCACGCGAACATCAGCACGTCGTTCGTCGACGCTTCCTGCGCGATCACCGGCACGAGGCCGTTGTCGTCCCAGCGGACCTTGTCGAGCCACGCGGGCAGGGATTTCGTTTCGGTATTCATCACAGCCTCACCGGGATGCCCTGGTCGGACATGAAGCGCTTCGCCTCGCCGACCGTGTGCTCGCCGTAGTGGAAGATGCTCGCGGCCAGCACCGCGTCGGCGCGACCGTCCTTGATGCCGTCCGCGAGATCCTGCAGGCAGCCGACGCCGCCCGACGCGATCACCGGCACCGGCACCGCGTCCGACACGCCGCGCGTGAGTGCAAGGTCGAAGCCCGACTTCGTGCCGTCGCGGTCCATGCTCGTGAGCAGGATCTCGCCCGCGCCGAGCTCGGCCATCTTGCGCGCCCATTCGATCGCGTCGAGGCCCGTGTTCTTGCGGCCGCCGTGCGTGAACACTTCCCAGCGCGGCGTCTCGCCGTCGGCCGACACGCGCTTCGCGTCGATCGCGACGACGATGCACTGCGAGCCGTACTTGTCGGCCGCGTCGCGCACGAGCTGCGGATTCGCGACCGCCGACGAATTCATGCTGACCTTGTCCGCGCCCGCGTTCAGCAGGCGCCGTACGTCCTCGACGGCGCGCACGCCGCCGCCGACGGTCAGCGGAATGAACACCTGCGACGCGACGGCTTCGATGATCGGCAGGATCAGGTCGCGCTGGTCGGACGTCGCGGTGATGTCGAGGAACGTGAGTTCGTCGGCGCCCTGTTCGTCGTAGCGGCGGGCGATTTCGACGGGGTCGCCGGCGTCGCGCAGCTCGACGAAATTGACGCCCTTGACGACACGCCCGGCAGTCACGTCCAGGCAGGGGATGATGCGTTTAGCTAGAGCCATGATGTTGCGCCAAATGCCGCGCTGGGACGGCCGGTTGCGGAGGCCTCGCACGAGGCGTCCGGTCGGGGCTGCTCGCGGGCAGCCCCGGCGAACGGGACAACCGCGGTTACGCGTTGTCGAGTTCGCCGTTCAGTTCGTCCGCGCGCTTTTGCGCGGCCGCGAAATCGAGATCGCCGGAATAGATTGCGCGGCCGCAGATCACGCCTTCGACGCCGTGTTCCTCGACTTCGCAGAGCTTGTCGATGTCCGCGAGATTCGACAGGCCGCCGCTCGCGATCACCGGAATGCCGACGGCCTGCGCGAGCTTCACGGTCGCGTCGATGTTGATGCCCTGCAGCATCCCGTCGCGGCCGATGTCCGTGTAGACGATCGATTCGACGCCATAGTCCTCGAACTTCTTCGCGAGATCGATCACTTCGTGGCCGGTCAGCTTGCTCCAGCCGTCGGTCGCGACCTTGCCGTCCTTCGCGTCCAGCCCGACGATGATGTTGCCCGCGAACGCGGTGCATGCGTCCTGCAGAAAGCCCGGATTCTTCACGGCGGCAGTGCCGATGATCACATAGGACAGGCCGGCGTCGAGATACTTCTCGATCGTCTCGAGGCTGCGGATGCCGCCGCCGAGCTGTACCGGGATTTCGTCGCCGACTTCGTCGAGGATCGCTTCGATCGCCTCGAGATTCTTCGGCTTGCCGGCGAATGCGCCGTTCAGGTCGACGAGATGGAGCCGCCGGGCGCCGAGATCGACCCACTTGCGGGCCATCGCCGCCGGGTCCTCGGAGAAAATCGTGGCCTGGTCCATATCGCCCTGTTTGAGGCGCACACACTGACCGTCTTTGAGGTCGATGGCCGGAATCAGCAACATAGCAATCGGGTGTCGTCGTGGAAAATGAAAAGAATCCGGCGCGTACCGGCCAAACCGGTGCCGCGCCGTCTCGCTAGTTTAGTACAACTCTTTCGGCGCTTAAGCGGGCAAGCCCCGCGCGACAGGCCGTTCGGCCAGTTCGACTGTGGCTCGCGCACCACGTTTACGGTTTCCAGTGTACGAAGTTGCGATACAGACGCAACCCGACCTCCGCGCTTTTCTCGGGGTGGAATTGGGTCGCGAAGAGATTGTCCCGCGCGACCGCTGACGTAAACGGCGCGCCGTAGGCCGTTTCGCCAACCGTGTGCGCCGGGTTGTCCGGCACGACGTAATAGCTGTGCACGAAGTAGAAATACGCGTCGTCGGGCACGCCGTCCCACAGCGGGTGCGGCTGCGCCTGGCGCACGCGGTTCCAGCCCATCTGCGGCACCTTGAAGCGCGAGCCGTCGTCCTGCAGCCGGCCGTCGAGCTCGAAGCGCACGACCTTGCCGGGCAACAGGCCGAGGCCCTTCGTGTCGCCTTCCGCGCTCCAGTCGAACAGCATCTGCTCGCCAACGCACACGCCGAGCAGCGGCTTCGTGCGCGACGCGTCGATCACGGCCTCCTGCAGGCCGGATTCGCCGAGGCAGCGCATGCAGTCGGGCATCGCACCCTGGCCGGGCAGCACGACGCGGTCGGCCGCGCGAATCGCGGCCGGCGTGTCGACGATCGCCACGTCGGCGGCCGGTTCGGCTTTCTTGAGCGCCTGCGCGACCGAGCGCAGGTTGCCCATCCCATAATCCACAATCGCAATCGAAGTTTTCATCTCAGTGCAGGCAGTAGCGCCCTCAGTCCATTGACGATGAATTCCACCGCCAGCGCCGACAGCATCAGACCCATCAGCCGCGTGGCGATGTTGATGCCGGTGCGGCCGATCCAGTTCGCGATCGGCTCGGCGAGCCGCATCGCGACGAAACACAGAAAAGCCAGGACCGCGCCGATCGCGACCAGCCCGGCCCGTTCATACCAGTGATGCGCGCTCGCCGCATAGACGATCACCGTGCTGATCGAGCCGGGGCCCGTGAGCAGTGGAATCGCCAGCGGCACGACCGCGATGTTGTCCTTCAGCTCGGCTTCGTCACGCTCCTCGGGCGTCGATCGCGTGTTGCCGATCTGCGCGTTGAGCATGTTGATCGCCATCAGCAGCATGATGATCCCGCCGCCGACTTCGAGCGACCCGACCGAAATGCCGAAGAAGTTGATGATCTGCTGCCCGAGCAGCGCGGTCACCGTCATCACGCAGAACACCGACACCGATGCGATCCGGATCGTGCGCCGCCGCTCGGCCTCCGTCTGCTGCGCCGTCAGGCTCAGGAAGAACGGCACCGCACCGACCGGATTGATCAGCGCGAGCAGCGAAATGAACGATTTGAGCAGATCCATCGCAAGCCGGCGCCGCGCGCCGAAGCCGTGAGGTTGTCCCGAGCGCAGTCCGTTCGGACGTTCAGAGGCTTCCTTTCGTCGACGGAATCTGCCCCGCCGCGCGCTCGTCGAGCTCCACCGCCGCGCGCAGCGCGCGGCCGAAGGCCTTGAACACCGTCTCGAGCTGATGGTGCGCGTTGATCCCGCGCAGGTTGTCGATGTGCAGCGTGACGCCCGCGTGGTTCACGAAGCCGCGGAAGAACTCGATCGACAGGTCGACGTCGAACGTGCCGATCCGCGCGCGCGTGAACGGCACGTGGAATTCGAGGCCGGGCCGGCCCGAGAAGTCGATCACGACGCGCGACAGCGCCTCGTCGAGCGGCACGTACGAATGGCCGTAGCGGCGGATGCCCTTGCGATCGCCGATCGCCTTCGCGACGGCCTGGCCAAGCGTGATGCCGACGTCCTCGACCGTGTGGTGATCGTCGATATGCGTGTCGCCATGCGCTTCGACCTCGAGATCGACCAGACCGTGTCGCGCGATCTGGTCGAGCATATGGTCGAGAAACGGCACGCCGGTGGCCAGCTTCTGCCGGCCGGTGCCGTCGAGATCGAGCTTCACACGGATCTGCGTTTCGCTGGTATTGCGAACGACTTCCGCCACACGCATGGCAATTCCTTGATTGAGTCTGATGTAAATGGGGATTGATCGTCGCGCGCCGCCGCGCCCTGGGCTCAACCGGGCAGCGCGAGTTTCAAGGCGGCCAGCAGGCGGGCGTTTTCGTCGGGAGAACCGACGGTCAGCCGCACGCATTCGGCCAGTAACGGATGCATTTTACTCACGTTTTTGACCAGCACCCGCTCGGTGAGCAGCGCATCGAACACGGCAGCCGCGTCCGGCACGCGCACCAGCAGGAAATTGCCGGCGCTCGGAAACACCGTCGCGCCCGGCAGCGCGGCCACCGCCTGCGCGAGGCGCGCGCGCTCCGCGCGCAATTCGGCCGCCTGCGCATCGAGCACGTCGAGGTGGTCGAGCAGGAAATCGGCGGTCGCCTGGGTCAGCACGTTGATGTTGTACGGCGGGCGCACCTTGTCGAATTCGTTCAGCCACGCGGGCGAGCCGACGAGATAGCCGAGGCGGATACCCGCGAGGCCGAGCTTCGACACCGTGCGCATCACGACGACGTTGTCGAACTCGGCGGCACGCGGCAGCCACGAGCGCTCCGCGAACGGCTGGTACGCCTCGTCGATCACGATCAGGCTGTGCCGCGCAGCCGCGACGATCCGCTCGACGTCGGCATCGTCGTACAGCGTGCCGGTGGGGTTGTTCGGATACGCGAGATAGACGATCGCCGGCCGGTGCTCGGCGATCGCCGCGAGCATCGCGTCGACGTCGAGCGTCAGGTCGGCCTTCAGCGGCACGCCGACGAATTCGAGCTGCGCGAGCTTCGCCGAGAGCTCGTACATCACGAAGCCCGGCACCGGCGCGAGCACCTTCGCGCCCGGCCGGGCGCACGCGACCGCGATCATGCTGATGATTTCGTCGGAACCGTTGCCGAGCAGCACGTCGCAACCGGCCGGCACGCGCATCGCGTGGCGCAGCTTGTCGAGCAGCGCGGCCGGGCGCGGCGCCGGGTAGCGGTTCAGCGCGACCTGCGCGAGCCGCTCGCCGAGCGCCGCGGCGAGCGGCGCCGGCAGCGGATACGGGTTCTCCATCGCGTCGAGCTTCACGAACCCGCTCGCGTCGGGAACCGGATAGCTCGTCATCGCGAGCACGTCGCGGCGGATGATGTCTTGTGGCGTCGTCATGGTCTCAAGCCGGCGTGCGTCGCGCCGGCGTCAAATGGTTGGCAAGGCGGCGGCTGCCGCCTTGCGCTCGTCTCCTGCGTCGATCCGGGGCCGCCGGTGCCGGTGCCGGCGCGTCGGCGCGCGCCCGGTCCCGCGCACGGCGCGCTCAGCCCTTCATCCGGAACTCGGCGCTCCTCGCATGCGCCTGCAGCCCTTCGCCGTACGCGAGCTCGGACGCGATCTCGCCGAGCGTCTGCGCGCCTTCCGCGCTGACCTCGATCAGGCTCGAGCGCTTGATGAAGTCGTACACGCCGAGCGGCGACGAGAAGCGCGCGGTGCGCGACGTCGGCAGCACGTGGTTCGGCCCCGCGCAGTAGTCGCCGAGGCTTTCGCTCGTATAGCGGCCGAGGAAGATCGCGCCCGCATGGCGGATCTGCTGACCCCATTGCTGCGGCTCCAGCGCCGAGATTTCGAGGTGTTCCGGTGCGATGTCATTCGCGATCCGGCACGCCTCGGCCATGTCGCGCACCTTGATCAGCGCGCCGCGCCCCTCGAGCGACGCACGGATCACGTCCTGGCGCGGCATCGTCGGCAGCAGCTCGTCGATCGCCTTCTCGACGCGATCGAGGAACGCACCGTCCGGGCACAGCAGGATCGACTGCGCGAGTTCGTCGTGCTCGGCCTGCGAGAACAGGTCCATTGCGACCCAATTCGGATCGGTCGTGCCGTCGCACAGCACGAGGATTTCCGACGGCCCGGCGATCATGTCGATGCCGACCGTGCCGAATACTCGGCGCTTCGCCGACGCGACATACGCGTTGCCGGGGCCGCAGATCTTGTCGACAGCCGGCACCGTCGCCGTGCCGTACGCGAGCGCGCCGACCGCCTGCGCGCCGCCGATCGTGAACACGCGATCGACGCCGCCGAGCAGCGCCGCGGCGAGCACGAGGTCGTTCTTCACGCCGTCCGGCGTCGGCACGACCATCACGATCTCGCCGACCCCCGCGACACGCGCGGGAATCGCGTTCATCAGCACCGACGACGGATACGCGGCCTTGCCGCCCGGCACGTACAGGCCGACGCGGTCGAGCGGCGTGACCTTCTGGCCGAGCACCGTGCCGTCGCTTTCCGTGTACTGCCAGCTATGCGTGCCGCACTCGATCTTCTGCTTCTCGTGGTACGCGCGCACCCGCGCCGCGGCGGCTTCCAGCGCCGCGCGCGCCTTCGGCGCGAGGCCGTCGAGCGCCGTCTGCAGCGCGTCCTGCGGCAATTCGAGCGCGGCGACGCTGTCCGCGCTCAGCCGGTCGAAGCGGTTCGTGTACTCGAGCACCGCGGCGTCGCCGCGCGACTTCACGTCGGCGAGGATCTGCGCGACCGATTGCTCGATCGCCTCGTCTTCGCTCGCCTCGAACGCGAGCACGGCGCGCAGGGCGGCGCCGAAGCCTTCGTTCGTCGAGTCGAGCTTGCGGATGGTGATGGACATGGGAGTTCCGTTACGGTGATGCGCTCAACCGCCATTCTGCGACGCGCGTTCGAACGCGTCGAGGATCGGCTTGAGCGCCGCGCGCTTCAGCTTGAGCGCGGCCTGGTTCACGACGAGGCGCGACGAGATCGCCATGATCTCCTCGACCTCGACCAGATTGTTCGCCTTCAGCGTGCCGCCCGAGCTGACGAGGTCGACGATCGCGTCGGCCAGCCCGACCAGCGGCGCCAGCTCCATCGAGCCGTACAGCTTGATCAGGTCGACGTGCACGCCCTTCGCGGCAAAGTGTTCGCGCGCCGTTTCGACGTATTTGGTCGCGACCCGCAGGCGCGCGCCCTGGCGCACCGCGCTCGCGTAGTCGAAACCGGCCGGCACGGCCACCGACATCCGGCAGCGCGCAATGTTCAGATCGATCGGCTGGTACAGGCCCGAGCCGCCGTGCTCGACCAGCACGTCCTTGCCGGCCACGCCGAAATCGGCCGCGCCGTATTCGACGTAGGTCGGCACGTCGCTCGCGCGCACGATGATCACGCGCAGGTTCGGATCGGTCGTCGGCAGGATCAGCTTGCGCGACGTTTCCGGATCCTCGGCCACCTGCACGCCGGCAGCCGCCAGCAGCGGCAGGGTTTCCTCGAAGATCCGGCCCTTCGACAGGGCGAGGGTCAGCGGCGCGGTCATGCTTGGCTCCCGGAAAGGCGGCGCACGTTCGCGCCGACGGCGGTCAGTTTGGTTTCCATGCGGTCGTAGCCGCGGTCCAGATGATAGATGCGGTCGACGAGCGTTTCGCCGTCGGCGCGCAGCCCGGCGATCACGAGGCTCGCCGACGCACGCAGGTCGGTCGCCATCACGTTCGCGCCCGACAGCTTCTCGACACCCGTCACGAGCGCCGTGTTGCCGTCGATCGTGATGTTCGCGCCGAGCCGGTTCAGCTCCTGCACATGCATGAAGCGGTTCTCGAAAATGGTTTCGACAACCTGCGCGGTGCCCGTCGCGACCGTATTGAGGGCCATGAACTGCGCCTGCATGTCGGTCGGGAACGCCGGGTATTCCGACGTGCGGATCGTCACCGCCGACGGGCGGCGGTCCATCTTCACGCGCAGCCAGCTGTCGCCTTCCTCGATCGACACGCCCGCTTCGCGCAGCTTGTCGATCACCGCGTCGAGGATGTGCGGGCGCACGCCCGTCAGCCTCACGTCGCCGCCGGCCGCCGCGACCGCGCACAGGAACGTGCCGGCCTCGATGCGGTCGGGGATCACCGAATGGCGCGCGCCGTGCAGCCGCTCGACGCCCTGGATCACCAGGCGGTCGGTGCCGATGCCGTCGATTTTCGCGCCCATCGCGATCAGCAAGTGTGCGAGATCGCTCACTTCCGGCTCGCGCGCGGCGTTTTCGATCACCGTCTCGCCGTCGGCGAGCGTCGCGGCCATCAGCAGGTTCTCGGTCCCCGTCACCGTGATCATGTCGGTGACGATGCGCGCGCCCTTCAGGCGCTTCGCGCGCGCTTCGATGAAGCCGTGCTCGATGCTGATATCGGCGCCCATCGCCTGCAGGCCCTTGATGTGCTGGTCGACCGGCCGCGCGCCGATCGCGCAGCCGCCCGGCAGCGACACCTTCGCCTCGCCGAAGCGCGCGAGCAGCGGCCCGAGCACGAGGATCGACGCGCGCATCGTCTTCACGAGCTCGTACGGTGCGACGAGGTTGTCGACGCGCGACGCGTCGAGCTGCACGCGGCAGCCGTCGGTCTCGCTCTTCACGCCCATCTGGTTCAGCACCTTCAGCGTGGTGCGCACGTCCTTCAGGCTCGGCACGTTGTCGAGCTCGACCGGCTCGGCGCTGAGCAGCCCCGCGCACAGGATCGGCAGCGCGGCGTTCTTTGCGCCCGACACGACGATCTCGCCGGACAGCCGGCGACCGCCTTCGATCACCAGCTTGTCCATCCCCTGTCCCTGCGATTCCCCGTTGGCGGCCGGGTGTGCCGTGGCGACGCTCTGGACGGCGTCGCGCTCGTTGGCGGTGACTTGCACTCAGTGATTTCCGTTTATGCGTTCTGCCATTCGGCGGGCGTCAGCGTCTTCATGCTGAGCGCGTGAATTTCCTGCTTCATGCGATCGCCGAGCGCCGCATAGACGAGCTGGTGCCGCTGGATCGGCCGCTTGCCTTCGAAGGCCGCCGACACGATCGTCGCGAAGAAATGCTGGCCGTCGCCTTCGACTTCCAGATGTGTGCAGGCGAGACCGCCGGCGATGTATTGCTTGACCTGTTCGGGAGTCGGCAACATGGTGTAGGGCTCCTGTCGGCGCGCGCCGCCCCGGGGCGGCCGCGGCCTGTCGATATCAATGACGCAGTTTGTAGCCGGTCGCGAGCAGCCGCATCGCGATCAGCGCGAGCAGCACGAAGAAACCGGTGACGATCGCGAGGCTCGCGAACGGGTTGATGTCGGACGCGCCGAAGAACCCGAAACGGAAGCCGTCGATCATGTAGAAAAACGGGTTGAGACGCGACACTTCGCGCCACACGGGCGGCAGCGAGTGCGTCGAATAGAACACGCCGGACAGAAACGTCAGCGGCATGATCAGGAAGTTCTGGAACGCGGCGAGCTGGTCGAACTTCTCGGCCCAGATCCCGGCGATCAGCCCGAGCGTGCCGAGGATCGCCGAGCCGAGCAGCGCGAACGCAATGATGAACAGCGGCGCCGCGAAGTGCATCGGGATAAACCAGATCGTCACGACGAACACGCCCGCGCCGACCGCGAGCCCGCGCACGACGGACGCGAGCACGTACGCGCCGAAGATGTCGCGATACGACAGCGGCGGCAGCAGCATGAACACGAGGTTGCCGGTGATCTTCGACTGGATCAGCGACGACGAGCTGTTCGCGAACGCGTTCTGCAGCACGCTCATCATCACGAGGCCCGGCACGAGAAAGCTCACGTATTCGACACCGGGATAGACCTCGACGCGGCCCGACAGCGCATGGCCGAAGATCGTCAGATACAGCAGCGCGGTGACGATCGGCGCGAGCACCGTCTGGAACGACACCTTCCAGAAACGCAGCAGTTCCTTGTAGAACAGCGTGCGGAACCCGCTTCCCGGCACGCGCCGGGCCGTCCCCTCGGACGACAGCGAACGCAGTTCGCGTGGGGAGTGTTGATTCATGCCAGACCCTCGATCACCTCGGCCCCGTTCATCACCTGGACGAACACGTCCTCGAGGTCGGCCTTGCGGACCTCGATCTCGTCGAACGTGCAGCCCGCCGCGCGGCATTGCGCAAGGATGCGTTCGACCTCGTCGTAACTCGCGAGGCGCAGCAGGTGCTCGCCCGGCGCGCGCGCGGCCGGGTCGGTTTCCAGCCCGCGCAGCTCGGCCGGCAGCGCGCCCGTCGCGAACCGCAGGTACAGCTGCAGGCCCGCGAAGCGGCGCAGCAGCGCGTCGGTGCGGTCGAGCGCGACGACTTCGCCACGGCGCAGCATCGCGATGCGGTCGCACAGCGACTCGGCTTCCTCGAGGTAATGGGTGGTCAGCACGATCGTGTGACCCTCGCGATTCAGGCGCGAGATGAATTTCCACAGCGTCTGGCGCAATTCGACGTCGACGCCGGCGGTCGGCTCGTCGAGCACGATCACGGGCGGCCGGTGCACGAGCGCCTGCGCGACGAGCACGCGGCGCTTCATCCCGCCCGACAGCGCGCGCATGTTCGCGTCGGCTTTCTCGGTGAGATCGAGATTGGCCATCACTTCGTCGATCCAGTCGTCGTTGCGGCGCAGCCCGAAATAGCCGGACTGGATCCGCAGCGTTTCGCGAACGGTGAAGAACGGGTCGAAAACGAGCTCCTGCGGAACGACGCCGAGTGCGCGGCGCGCGCTGCGGAAGTCCTGGACGACGTCGTGACCGAGCACCGAGATACTGCCTTCGTCGGCCCGGGCGAGCCCGGCGAGGATGCTGATGAGCGTGGTCTTGCCTGCGCCGTTGGGGCCGAGCAGACCGAAAAACTCGCCTTCCTCGACCGACAGGCTGACGCCCTTGAGCGCCTGAAGCGACTTGTAGCGCTTCTTGACGTGACGGATTTCTATGGCTGACATGACTGTGCGCGACGCAAGGGCCGCGACGCCTATTCTGTGCTTGCTGCGAAAGAAAATGGGGGCCGGACGCCGATTGGCTGCCCCGCAAAACGCTTGATTATAGGGCAAACCGGCTGGTGGAGCCGGCGCCGGCGGCGCGCGGCCTGAAGCGTGCGCGCGCCGGCTGGCGCGGCAGGCTTCGGTCGGACAGGGTCAATGTCGCCCGGTGCCGTCGATGAGCGTGTCGACGCCGTAGGCGCGCGCGAGGCTGGCGAGCTTCGGAGGGAGATTGAGGATGTCGAGGGTCGCGCCGCGCGCTTTGGCGGCACGTTGCCATGCGAGCAGCACGGCGAGCGCGGACGAGTCGAACTGCGTCAGCGCCGCGCAATCGACGGCGGTCGCGCCGGCGCCGATGCGCGCAAGACCGTCCGCGAGCGCGGACTTCGCGCTCGCGACGGTCAGCGAGGAAGCGGCTGCGAAGCCGCTCACGACGCTTGCTTGCCCGCGGCAAGTTCCTGGTTGCGCTGCGACAGGAACTTGATCAGGCCGTCCACGCCGCTTTGCTGGATCTTCTCGTTGAACTGTTGCTGGTACGTCTGGATCAGCCACGCGCCGAGCACGTTCAGGTCATACACCTTCCAGCCGTTCGCCGTCTTGTACAGGCGGTAATCGATCTGGACCGGCTGGCCGTTGTTCATCGCGATCGTCTTGACCACGACGTCGGTATCGGCCGGATCGGCGCGGAACGGCGGGTACTGGATCTGCTGGTCCGGCTTCAGTTGGGCGAGCGCGCCCGAATACGTGCGGATCAGCAGCAGCTTGAACTGCTCCTGAACCTGCTGCTGCTGCTCGACCGTCGCCGTGCGCCAGTTGCGGCCCATGGCCAGCTGCGTGGTGCGGCGGAAATCGGTGTACGGCAGGATGTCCTTGTTGACGATCGTGATGATGCGGTTGGTGTCGCCCTGCTTGATCGTCTGCTGCTTGACTTCGTCGAGCACCTGCTGCGTCGCCGTCTTGATCAGCGCCTGCGGGTTCGACTGGTCGACTTGCGCGTGAGCTGCGCTGCCGAACGAAAACAGCGCCGCGAAAACGGGGATCAGGAACAGTTTTTTCATCATAGTGGCCTGCATGAATGAGTCGATGCGAAGGTTGGAGCAGGTAGCTTACGCGCAAGTTCGCATACGCTACCGACTGAATCGTTTCCGGCTGTAACGAATGTAAATCCGTCAGTGCAGCCGGATGCTCGGGAACCGGAACCCGCCCGGCGACGGCGGCGCCACCTGCATGGCCGGCACGTTCGTTTCGCTCGCCGGGTTGGGCGCTTCGGCCGCGCCCGACGCAGGCGCAGCAACCGCCGCGCCCGATGCGCCCGCCGGCGCGGCGCCCCCCACCGCGGCCGCGCCCGCCGTACCGGCCGCGCCGGCTGCCGCCGGTGCCGCCCCGTCTTCCGGCAGGTCGTACTTCGGCAGCGCGTCGTTGCTCGACGTCGTGGCGGCCTCGCCGCGCGCGTTGTTGATCAGCATCTGGCGACGCTGCAGGTACGCATTGCGTACGAACGAATACTTGTCGAGCGCCGCGGCATCGAGCACGTCGCCCGCGCCCAGCAGGTTCGCACGCGTGTTGACCAGATTCACGCCGAAGAGGCCCCAGCTCAGGCCGTCCGGCTTCACGTAGGTGAGCGGATTACCGACGTAGTCGACGCCCAGACCGGCCGTGTCGCGCAGCGTGCTCGGGCCGAGCAGCGGCAGCACGAGGTACGGACCCGACGGCATGCCGTAGCGGCCCATCGTGATCCCGAAGTCGGCCGTGTGCTTCGGCAGCTTCGCGATCGTCGCGACGTCGAACAGGCCGCCGACGCCGAACACCGTGTTGATCACGACGCGCATGATGTCGCCGACGCCGTCCGCGATCCGCAGCTGCACGATGTTGTTCGCCGCGATGTAGACGTCGCCGATGTTCGAGAAGAAGTTCGTCACGCTGTCGCGCACCGGCTGCGGCACCACGTACTGGTAGCCCTTCGCGACCGGCTTCAGCGCGTACGTATCGACCGTGTCGTTGAACTTGTACATCGTCCGGTTGAAGCCTTCGAGCGGATCGCCCTTGGTCGGCGTCTGCACGGTCGCGCAGCCGCTCAACGCGGCGACTGCCGCTACCGCCAGCGCGGCGTGCCTGATGCGGATCGTGTGCATGTCATTACCCTCTTGTTTTCTCTCGTGTGGTTATTGGCCGGCCGAACCGGACACCGCCGACGCCGGTATCGCCACCGGCGCCGGAGCGGCGGGAGCGGCGGGAGCGGCGGGAGCGGCGGGAGCGGCGGGAGCAGCCGATGCGCCGGTTGCCGGCTTCGCACCGCCCGCATCGGCGGCCTTGCTGTACAGGAACTGGCCGATCAGGTTCTCGAGCACGATCGCCGACTGCGTCATCGCGATCGTATCGCCCGATTTCAGCATTTCGGTGTCGCCGCCCGGATCGAGGCCGATATATTGCTCGCCGAGCAGGCCCGACGTCAGGATCTTCGCCGACGAATCCTTCGGGAACGGGTATTGGCCGTCGATGTCGATCGTGACGAGCGCCTGGTAGGTGTTCGTGTCGAAGCCGATCGACTTCACGCGGCCGACCACGACGCCGGCGCTCTTCACGGCCGCGCGCGGCTTCAGCCCGCCGATATTGTCGAATTTCATCCTCACCGAGTAGGTCGGCTGAAACGACAGCGAGCTCATGTTGCCGACCTTCAGCGCCAGGAACAGCACCGCAAGGAAGCCCACCACCACGAACAGGCCGACCCAGAAGTCGAGAGCAGTCTTTTTCATCGTCATCCCAAAATTTGGCTTGGCTGAGGCTTAGCTGAACATCAGCGCGGTCAGCAGGAAATCGAGGCCGAGTACGGCGAGCGACGCGAACACGACCGTCTTGGTGGTCGCGCGCGACACGCCTTCGGGCGTGGGCTTCGCTTCATACCCCTGAAACAGTGCAATGAAGGTCACGGCGAAGCCGAACACGATGCTCTTCAGCACGCCGTTGCCGACGTCGGCCCAGACCTGGACGCCGCCCTGCATCTGCGACCAGAACGCGCCCGGATCGACGCCGATCAGCACGACGCCGACGAAGTACCCGCCGAGCACGCCGACCGCGTTGAAGATCGCGGCCAGCAGCGGCATCGCGATGATGCCCGCCCACATGCGCGGCGCGATCACGTTCTTGATCGGGTCGACGGCCATCATCTCGAGCGCGGTGAGCTGCTCGCCGGCCTTCATCAGGCCGATCTCGGCCGTGAGCGACGTGCCCGCGCGGCCCGCGAACAGCAGCGCGGTGACGACGGGCCCGAGCTCGCGCACGAGCGACAGCGCGACCAGCAGGCCGAGCGCCTGCTCGGAACCATAGCGGTTCAGCGTGTAGTACCCCTGCAGGCCGAGCACGAAGCCGACGAACAGCCCCGACACGGCGATGATCACGAACGAATAGTTGCCGAGGAAGTGGATCTGCTTCGTGACCAGCCGCGGCCGACGCAGCAGCGGGAAGAATTCCAGCACGAGGCGCACGAACAGGCGCGTGCCGTAGCCCGCCCGCTCGAGGCCGCCGATGACGTAACGTCCGATCGCGCTGATCATGCGCGCCCTCCGCCGAGCCCGAAATCCGCCGCCAGCGGCGGGCTCGTGTAGTGAAATTTGAACGGGCCGTCCGGCGCGCCGTCGATGAATTGCCGCACGCTCGGATCGGTCGACGCGCGCAGCTCGTCGGGCGTGCCCTGCGCGAGCACGCCGCCGTTAGCCAGAAAATACACGTAGTCGGCGATCGCGAACGATTCCGGCACGTCGTGCGTGACGAGGATCGACGTCGCGCCGAGCGCCTGGTTCAGCGTGCGGATCAGGTTGGCGGTGATGCCGAGCGAGATCGGATCCAGGCCCGCGAACGGCTCGTCGTACATGATGAGCTGCGGATCGAGCGCGATCGCGCGCGCCAGCGCGATGCGGCGCGCCATCCCGCCCGACACCTCGGACGGCATCAGGTCGCGCGCGCCGCGCAGCCCGACCGCGTTCAGCTTCATCAGCACCAGATCGCGGATCAGGTCTTCGGGCAGGTCGGTATGCTCGCGCAGCGCGAACGCGACGTTCTCGAACACCGACATGTCGGTGAACAGCGCGCCGAACTGGAACAGCATGCCCATCTTGCGGCGCAGCGCATACAGGCCGTCGCGCGTTTGCGCGCCGACGTCGGCGCCGTCGAACAGCACCTGGCCGCGGCGCGCGCGCACGAGGCCGCCGATCAGGCGCAGCACGGTGGTCTTGCCGCAACCCGAGCCGCCCATGACCGCGACGACCTGCCCACGCCCGAAGCGCAGGTTCAGGTTGGACAGGACGAGGCGATCGCCGTAGCCGAAGTCGACGTCGCGAAGTTCCAGCAGGGTCTCGGTAGGAGTGGGGCTCACGGAGCTGACAGTCCTTTTACGCAGAACGCCGAATTATAGGGCCTGCATTGGAATGATGTCGTGACGCCGTTCCGGACCCCGCGGTCAATGATTGTCAAATTGTCCGGCAAAGCACTGCTGCAGTGCAATAAGCGCCGTCCGATAGTCGGCCGCGCCCGTGATCGCGCTGACCACCGCGACGCTGCCGACGCCCGTCGCCAGCACGGCCGGCAGCGCGTCGATCCCCACCCCGCCGATCGCGACGAGCGGCGCCCGCGCGCCGGCCAGGCGCGCATAGCGGGCGATCCGCGCGAGGCCCTGCGGCGGCGCGGCGACCGCCTTGGTGGCGGTCGCGTACACGGGGCCGAGCGCGAGGTAGCTCGGCCGCTCGTGCAGTGCCCGCAATATCTCGTAATAGCCGTGGCTCGACAGTCCGAGCCGCAGGCCCGCGCGCGCGATCGTCGCCAGATCGGCCGTTTCGAGGTCCTCCTGGCCGAGATGTACGCCGTACGCCCCCTCTTCCACGGCGATCCGCCAGTGATCGTTGATGAACACGCGCGCATCGGGATAACGGCGCCCTGCCGCGACCGCGCGCGCGATTTCGCGGCGCAGCGCGTCCGGCGTCGCGTCTTTCACGCGCAATTGCACGGTTCGCGCGCCGCCGTCGAGCACGCGCTCGACCCATTCGGCGCTCGGCACGACCGGATAGAGGCCGAGCTGCGCGGGGCACGGGGCGAACGCGGGCTCCGGCGCGGGCGGCAACCCGGCGACGCGCGGGAATTGCGCGGCATCGACCGGCCACGCGTCGGCGGCGCGCGTCTCGTCGCCGTCGCGCCACGCCAGCGCGAGCACCAGCGCGTCGACCGGCGCGAAGCCGCAATCGAGGAACCCAGCGAGCGCCGCGATCCAGTCGTCCGCGAGCGGATGCGCGGCGTCGAGCGCGTAGCGCACGCCGGCCGCATGCAGCACGGCGCCCTGCTCGTCGAATTCGATCGCCACCGCCGCCGGCGACGCCGGCCGCGACACGGCCGACGCACGCGCCTGCGCGGCACGATCGCCGGCCGACACGATCAGCACGTCGCCGTCGGCCGGCACGTCGGGCGCCGCCATGCAGAGCCGCCACGGCGCCGCGCCGTCCGGCCAGTCGCCGAGCCGCGCGCGAATCCGCTCGGCCGCTTCGGCCAGTTCGTCGGCCGGCGGCCAGAACGCATCGGCGAAGCGCGCGCTCATGCGCCGCCCCCGTCCTGGTGCCAGAACGGCATCCCGACGACCGGCGTGCTCGCGTGCGCGGTTTCTCGCGCGTCCATCGGGCCGGCGAGATACGCGGCGCGGCCGGCCTCGACGCCCTGCGCAAACGCGCGCGCCATGATCTCCGGGTGCGTGGCCTGCGAGACGGCCGTATTCAGCAACACGCCGTCGAAGCCCCACTCCATCACCTGGCACGCGTGCGACGGCACGCCGAGCCCCGCGTCGACGATCAGCGGCACGTCCGGCAGCCGCTCGCGCAGCACGCGCAGGCCGTACGGATTCACGACGCCCTTGCCGGTGCCGATCGGCGCGCCCCACGGCATCAGCGCCTCGCAGCCGACGTCGAGCAGGCGCCGGCCGATCACGAGATCCTCGGTGCAGTACGGCAGCACCTTGAAGCCGTCCTTGATCAGTTGCGCGGCGGCTTCGATCAGCCCGACCGGGTCGGGTTGCAGCGTGTAGTCGTCGCCGATCAGTTCGAGCTTGATCCAGTCGGTGTCGAATACCTCGCGCGCCATGTGCGCGGTCGTCACGGCTTCGGCGACGGTCTGGCAGCCGGCCGTGTTCGGCAGCAGCGGCACCGCGTGGCGCTTGAGCAGATCGAAGAAGCCGGCTTCGGCCGTGCCGCCCGTCATCTGGCGGCGCAGCGCGACCGTCACCATCCCGGGGCGCGACGCGGCGATCGAATCGGACAGCGACTGCAGCGACGGATAGCGCGACGTGCCGAGCAGCACGCGGCTTGCGAAAGTGGCGCCGTATAGCGTGAGCGCGTCGGCGGAGGTGTGGGACGTCATGTCGTTTTCCTGGAAGAGCGGGGCGAAACGGCGGCGCTCAGCCGCCTGCGACGGGGTGCACGACGTCGAGCCTGTCGCCCGCCGCGAGCGCACGCGCCGCATGCTGCGTGCGCGCGACGAAGTTGCCGTTCAGCGCCACCGCGTACGGCGGACGCGCGCCGTACGCGGCAAGCGCGTCGGCCACCGTCGCGCCGTCGGGCAACGTCAGGGTCTGTTGATTGATCTGGATATCCATGAGGCTGGGTCGGATTCGGTCGGCGGCGCGCGTCAGGCCGGCTGGCGCGCGTCGTTGCGGTGATGAAGCAGCGTCGGCCAGCGTGCGGCGTCGCGCCATGCGGCGAACGCGTCGGCATCGCCGAGCGAGCCGTCGAGCGCGGCCTGCGCGAACGCGACGGCCGCCTGCGCGACTTCCGGCGCGATCATGAACCCGTGCCGGTACAGGCCGTTGACGGCGAGCGTCGATGCGCCGTCCCAGATCACCGCCGGGCGATGATCGGGCAGCGTCGGCCGGCACTGCGCGTTGAGTTCGAGAATGCGCGCCTCGCCGAACGCCGGATGCACGGAAAACGCCGCGCTCAGCAGTTCGAGCGCGGAGCGCACGCTGACGGGCGACATGTCCTCGCCCTCCACCTCGGTCGCGCCGATCACATAGAGATCGTCCTGCTTCGGCGCGATGTACAGCGGGTAACGCGGATGCAGCAACCGCACGGGCCGGGTGAGCCCGATGCCCGGCGCATGCACGCGCGCGACTTCGCCGCGGATGCCGCGCAGCGCGGGCAGCGCGGATTTCGCGCCGAGCCCGCGGCAATCGATCGTGAAATGCGCGGCAGGCCGGTTCGCGTCGTCGACCGACGCGTGCCAGTGCAGCGCGACGCCGCGTTCGGCGAGGCCCGCCGCGAGCGCGCGCAGCGCCTGGCGGTTGTCGAGCTGCCCTTCGCGCGGCAGCATCAGCCCGCGCGCGAAGCGGCCCGCGAGCGCGGGTTCGGCCGCGTCGACCTGCGCGCCGGCGAGCGTCACGAAGCCGCCGTCGAACAGCTCCGCCGGCGCGTTCGCGCGCAGGCGCCGCTCGAACAGCGGCGCCTCCGCGCGGTCCGCGTGATGCCAGACGACGAGCGTGCCGCGATGCTGGAAAAAGACGGGTTCGGGCAGTTCGGCGAGCCACTGCGGCCAGCGCGCGAGCGATGCGGCGCCGAGCTCGGTGATCAGCCGTTCCGCGCTCGCCGCTTCCGCGAGCGGCGCGAGCATCGCGGCCGCGACCCACGCGGCCGACTGCTCGCCGTCCGGGCCGCCGCGCTCGTAGAGTGCGACGCGATGCCCGTCGCCCGCGAGCCGCCACGCGATCAGACGGCCGACGAGCCCGCCGCCGAGCACCGCGAAATCGGGCCGTGTATCGCGGACGTTCATCGCGCACCCTCCGCGCGGCCACGCGCGACGAACGTCGACGCGCACGCGCCGCCGCATGCGAACGCACGCGACACCGGGCCGGGAATCATGCAAAAGACTGAGGATTGTGCGGTCATCATTCCTTCCGTAACGCGCAATGCGCGTACCCAAAAGGACGAAACCGGCAGCAAAGGCCGGCCGGGCGGGACTCGGGCGCTGACCATGTGGGATGGCGGCCAGCGCGGCCCGGCGGGATCAGAAACTTCCCTCGCCGGTATTACCCGGATCGGGTGCGAAGGGTCTTTCTCAGCCTCGCCGCGCTGCCCGGAACATCTGCCGGCCACGCCACGAAGCACCCCTGTTTCGTCGTCGGCCATTAGACCATAAAAGCGGAAAGCGCCGCAAACTGCCCCCCTTGCGGCAAATTCGCCGGCGCGCCGCGCCGCTCTGGCACAATGCCCGCAGGCCGGCCGCGCGAGCGGCCGGTTGCCGCGTCACCGCCGGTTTTTAAGTGCCGTTTAAGACGCACGGGCGACCATCCGGACGCCCGCCGTCAGTCGGCGCCGCGCCCCGGCATGCCGTATCGCGGCGCGCGCCCGGTTTCGCCCGGCCCGCGCGCCGGCTCATCATCAGGAAGCACATGACCCAATCGATCGACCCCGTCCGCTCCGTCTCCGACGCGCCGCAGGACGAGCGCCCGGTATCCGCATGGAGCCTCATCAAGCCCTACTGGGTATCGTCCGAATGGAAAATCGCGTGGGGGTTGCTGGTCACGATCATCGCGATCAACCTCTGCGTGGTCTGGATCAACGTCCGGCTGAACAAGTGGAACGCGCAGTTCTACAACGCGCTGCAGTCGAAGGACGTCCACGACTTCCCGAACCTGCTGATGCAGTTCTCCGCGCTCGCCTTCGCGTTCATCATCCTCGCCGTGTACGGCCGCTACCTGCGGCAGATGCTCGGCTTCCGCTGGCGCCAGTGGCTCACCGAGCGCTTTCTCGGCCAGTGGCTCGGCGATCGCGCGTTCTACCGGATCGAGCGCGACCGCCTCGCGGACAACCCCGATCAGCGGATCACCGACGACCTCCAGTCGTTCGCGACCACGACGCTCGCGCTGTCGCTCGACCTGCTGTCGACGGTCGTCACGCTCGTGTCGTTCATCACGATCCTGTGGTCGCTCGCCGGCGCGCTGACGTTTACGCTCGGCGCGACGCCGATCGCGATTCCCGGCTACATGGTGTGGGCGGCCGCGCTGTACGCGGTGGTCGGCTCGCTGATCATCCAGAAGGTCGGCCATCCGCTCGTGTCGATCAACTACCAGCAGCAGCGCGTCGAGGCCGATTTCCGCTTCGGGCTGATCCGCGTGCGCGAGAACGCCGAGCAGATCGCGTTCTACGACGGCGAAAAGACCGAGACCGGCAACGCGCAGACCCTCTTCATGCGCATCCGCGACAACTGGTGGCGCGTGATGAAGTACACGAAGCGGCTCACGTTCGTGCTGAGCTTCTATGGGCAGATCGCGATCATCTTCCCGCTCGTCGTCGCCGCACCGCGCTACTTCGCAGGCGCGTTCTCGTTCGGCGTGCTGATGCAGATCTCGTCCGCGTTCGGCACCGTCAGCGATTCGTTCTCGTGGTTCGTCAACAGCTACTCGACCCTCGTCGAATGGCGCGCCACCGTCAACCGTCTGCGCGAATTCAAGCGCGTGATGGGCACGTCGCATCTGAAGGAAAGCCTGTCGCCCGCGACCGAGCACGGCGGCATCAACCTGCACTACATCGACGCTGCGAAGCTGTCCACGTCGTCGCTCAAGCTCGCGCTGCCGAACGGCAACGCGCTCGCGAACATCGGCGACGTCACGATCGAGCCCGGCTCGCGCTGGCTCGTGGTCGGCAAGTCGGGATCCGGCAAGAGCACGTTCATGCGTGCGCTCGCGGGCCTGTGGCCGTTCGGCGACGGCGCGATCGATGCGCCGGTCGGCGCGCGGATGATGTTCGTGCCGCAGACGAGCTATTTGCCGATCGGCACGCTGAAGGCCGCGCTCACCTATCCGGCGACGCCCGACACGTTCAGCGACGAAGCGTGCCGCGACGCGCTGCGCGCATGCCGCCTCGAGGATTACGTCGAGCGCCTCGACGAAACCGCGCACTGGACCCGCGTGCTGTCGCCCGGCGAGCAACAGCGCCTGGCCGGCGCCCGCGTGCTGCTGCACAAGCCCGACTTCCTGTTCCTCGACGAAGCGACCAGCGCGCTCGACGCCGACAACGAAGCCCGCCTCTATCACCTGTTCGCCGAACGGCTGCCGAAGGCGGCGATCGTCAGCATCGCGCATCGTGAGTCGCTGGCCGCGTTCCACGCAGGCACGATCAACGTCGAGCGCGTGAACAGCGACGACAAGGTCGCCGCGTGAACGCACGCGCCGCGCACGTCGCGCGGATCGCGCTGATCACCGGCGCAGGTTCGGGGATCGGCGCGGCGCTCGCGCGGCGACTCGCGGCGCCCGGCGTCGCGCTGGCGCTGCATGCGCGCGGCGCGGACCCGGCAGCCCGCGCACGCGTCGCCGACGTCGCCGACCGATGTACGGCAGCGGGCGCGCAATGCGTGACGCTCACCGGCGATCTCGCCGAAGCGGGCGTCGCCGCCGCGCTCGTCGACGCCACCGCTGCCCGCTTCGGCGGGCTCGACCAGCTCGTCGCGAACGCCGGCTTCGCCGCGCGGCAATCCTTTTCCGACCTCTGCACGGACGCGCTCGCATCCGCCTTCGCCGCCATGCCCGGCGCGTTCTCCGCGCTCGCGGCCCGCGCGCGGCCGCTGCTCGAAGCGTCGACGGCGCCGCGCATCGTCGCGGTCAGCTCGTTCGTCGCGCACCGCTATCGGGCGGACGCCCCGTTCGCGGCGACCGCCGCCGCGAAAGCCGCGCTCGAATCGCTGGTGCGCTCGGCGGCAGCCGAGTTCGCCGCGTGCGGCATCACCGTCAATGCGGTCGCGCCCGGCTTCACGCGCAAGGACCACGGCCCGAGCGCGGACAATGCGGCCGCTTGGGTCCGTGCCGAACAGGCGACGCCGCTCGGCCGAATCGCCGAACCCGACGACGTCGCCGCGCTGATTGCGTTCCTGCTGTCGGACGCGGCACGGCAGATCACCGGCCAGGTCATCCACGTGGACGGCGGCCTGACGCTCTGACGCGAGCGCGTGCCAGCCGTGCCGGCGCGCAGGTCGCCGCCGGCGTCCACATGGCGCTCACGCACGATCGAGCGTCGCTCCTGACCCGACCGTCCACCCGCCGCGCTGCCGCGCCTGCCCCCGCACGCACCTTTTTGGCGCCCTTCATCCCGCCCGTAAAATAGCCGCCGTACGGCAGCGCGATACGAGAGACGACACAAGAGGGGGCGGCAGGCATGCAGGCATTCCAGTGGTTCAACGAATTGTCGACGCGCGAGCGACGAACGCTGTACGCCGGATTCGGCGGCTATGCAGTCGATGCGTTCGACTTCATGATCTATTCGTTCCTCATTCCGACGCTGATCGCCACCTGGGGCATGACGAAGAGCGAGGCCGGGATGATCGCGACGAGTTCGCTGATCTCGTCGGCGATCGGCGGCTGGGTCGCCGGCATCCTCGCAGACCGCTTCGGCCGCGTGCGCGTGCTGCAGTGGACGATCGCGACGTTCGCGCTGTTCACGTGCCTGTCCGGTTTCACGCATTCGTTCTGGCAGCTCCTTGCGACGCGCACGCTGCAGGGCTTCGGCTTCGGCGGCGAATGGTCGGTCGTGACGATCATGATGGCCGAGACGATCCGCTCGCCCGAGCATCGCGCGAAGGCAGTCGGCACCGTGCAGAGCAGCTGGTCGTTCGGCTGGGGCGCGGCCGCGATCCTGTACTGGGCGTTCTTCGCGCTGCTGCCCGAGCAGCTCGCGTGGCGCGCGTGCTTCTGGATCGGTCTCGCGCCCGCGCTGTGGATCCTGTACATCCGCCGCAACGTCAGCGATCCCGACATCTACACGGCCACGCGCCGCGCCCGCGACGAAGGCCGCGTGTCGGGCCACTTCCTCGAGATCTTCTCGCCGCCGCACCTGCGCGCGACGCTGTTCGGCAGCGCGCTGTGCACCGGCATGCTCGGCGGCTACTACGCGATCACGACGTGGCTGCCCACCTACCTGAAAACCGTGCGCCACCTGTCGGTGTTCAACACGAGCGGCTATCTCGTCGTGCTGATCGTCGGCTCGTTCGTCGGCTACGTGGTCGGCGCGATCCTGTCCGACCGGCTCGGCCGACGCGCGTCGTTCATCCTGTTCGCGGTCGGCTCGTTCTCGCTCGGCATGGCCTACACGATGCTGCCGATCACCGATACCGCGATGCTGCTGCTCGGCTTCCCGCTCGGCATCGTCGTGCAGGGCATCTTCGCGGGCGTCGGCGCGTATCTGTCGGAGCTGTATCCGGGCGCGATCCGCGGCTCGGGCCAGGGCTTCTGCTACAACCTCGGCCGCGGGCTCGGCTCGTTCTTCCCGATCCTGGTCGGATCGCTGTCGCAGTCGATGTCGCTCGTGAAGGCGATCGGGCTCGTCGCGGGCGGCGGCTACCTGCTCGTGATCGTCGCCGCGCTCGTGCTGCCGGAAACGCGCGGCAAGTCGCTCGCCGACGATCCGGCCGTCGCATCGTAAGCACCTTGCCCGTTCGGGAACCCGCATGCACGTGATCGTTCTCGGCGCCGGTGTGATCGGCGTCACCACTGCCTGGCACCTGCGCGAAGCAGGCTGCGACGTCACCGTGATCGAACGCGAGGCCGATGTCGCGCAAGCGACGAGCCTCGGCAACGCGGGCGTGATCGCACCCGGCTACGTGACGCCGTGGGCCGCGCCTGGGATGCCCGGCAAGATCCTCAAATACCTGTTCAAGCCTGCGTCGCCGCTGATCTTCCGGCCGACGCTCGATGCCGCGCAGTGGCGCTGGATCGCGCGCTGGCTACGCGAATGCGAGTTCGAGCGGTTCCGCGTGAACAAGCAGCGGATGCAGCGCATCGCGTATTACAGCCGCGCGTGCCTGCATGTGTTTCGCGACCGTCATCCGTTCGACTATGGTGCGAGCCGCGGCTACCTGCAGTTGCTGCGCGGCGCATTCGACGTCGAGATGGTGCAACCGGCGCTGAAGGTGCTGCGCGACGCCGGCATCGCGTTTCGCGAACTCGACGCCGCCGGCTGCACCGCGATCGAGCCCGGCTTGCGCTGGGCGCGACAGGCCCCCGTCGGCGGCATCTACCTGCCCGACGACGAAGCCGGCGATTGCGCGCGCTTCACGCGCGAACTGCGGGCGCTGTGCGAAGCGAACGGCGTGACGTTCCGATTCCGCACCGCGATTCATGCGCTCGACGTCGCGGGCGGCAAGGTGCGCGGCGTGCGGGTAGGCGCGGCCGGAACGGATGGCCGCGCGCCGTGCGATGAAGGCGCGGGCACCGACACTGCGGGCACCGGCTTGCGTGACGGGGGGCAGCCCAGCCGCCCGGCGCCGGACCGCGCCGCGTCGACCGGAACCCTGCCGCGCGACGGGCTGCTTGCAGCCGACGCGATCGTGGTCGCGCTCGGCGTCGACAGTGCCGCCCTGCTGCGGCCGCATGGCATCGACGTGCCGCTGTATCCGGTGAAAGGCTACTCGGCGACGCTCACGGTCGTCGACGACGAAAGGGCGCCGCGCGCCGCGCTGATGGACGAATCGCTGAAGACGGCGATCACGCGCTTCGGCCCGACGCTGCGCGTCGCGGGCACCGCGGAACTCGGCAACCGGCACGCGGCGCTGCGGCAGCAGGCGCTCGATACGCTGATGAAGGTGCTCGACGACTGGTTCCCGCACGCGGCCAAGCGCGCGTCCGCCCGCTTCGGGGTCGGCCGCCGCCCGATGACGCCCGACGGGCCGCCGTTGCTGGGGGCGAGCCGCATCGACGGACTGTGGCTGAACGTCGGTCACGGGTCGACCGGCTGGGCGATGTCGATGGGATCGGGGAAGGTGCTCGCGGATCTCGTCACGGGGCAGGAGCCGGAGATCGATTTGTCGGGGCTGACGCTCGCGCGCTACGAGCGCTAGGCAGGACGCCGGGCGACGTGCGCGGCACGATGCAGAGCGGCACGTCGGCATCCGAAACGATCGGGAGGGCGACCGGTCTCAGCGATTCGCCGGACGCGCCGGGGCGGCTCAACCCGTCGCCGCGTCGTCCGCCCGGGCAATCGGCGCCGACACGATCGGCCGGTGCGACACGCCTTCGTGCGACAACCGGCTTTCGAACAGCGTGAGCGCGTCGAACCGCAGCGCGACGGCACGCCCCACCGCACCGCCGTGCGCCGGCTGGCCGACCGCGTCGTGCGGCAGCCGCGCGAGCGTCACGTGCGGCCGGAACGGCCGCCGATCGGCCGGCACCCCGAGTTCGCGCAGCAGCGCCGCGAGCCCCGCATTCAGCGCGACGCAAGCGGCGTCGGCCGCAAGTTCCGCAACGATCAGCCTCGCGCGCGGCAGGCTGGGCCACCACGCGATCCGCTCGACCGGCAACGACGGCAACGCATGCGCGGCCGCGAGCGCGGGCAGGTGCGCGGCCAGCGCGTCGCACCGTTCCCGCTCGATCGCGCCGACGAACGCGAGCGTCATGTGCAGTTGCGCGGGCAGCGTGCGCCGCGCGCCACGGGTGACCGGCAACGCGTGCAGCGCGTCGCGCGACGCCGTATCGGGCATCAGCGCGACGAACGCACGGAGCCGGTCTCCATTCATGACTCGCTCACGGCCGCCCGCGGTGGGTTCGATGCATCGGCCGACGCCGGACGCTGCGGCAGCGGGCCGTGTTCGCCCCACACATCGCCCGGCAGCACGCGCGCGAGTTCGGGGATCGTGTTGCGCGTGAACACCGGATCGGTAACACCCGCCGCGCGCTGGCGGCGATAGTCGGCCCACGCGGCGTGCGCGTACTTGCCGAGCGCGAGGATGGCGATCAGGTTGATGATCGCCATCAGCCCCATGCTCGTATCGGCCATCGCCCACACGAGCGGCAGTTGCCCGACGCTGCCGAACATCACCATGCCGAGCACCGCGACGCGGAACAGCGGCAGCACGCCGCGCCGCTTCGTGATGAATTCGACGTTGCCTTCCGCATACGCGTAGTTGCCGATCACCGACGAATACGCGAAGAAGAAGATCGCGAACGCCATGTAGATGCCGCCCCAGTCGCCGACGTGGCTCGCGATCGAGCGCTGCGTGAGCGCCGCGCCTTCCATGCCGGTACCGAGCTCGTACTGGCCCGACAGCAGGATCACGAAGGCCGTCGCACTGCAGATTACGATCGTGTCGACGAACACGCCGAGCATCTGGATCAACCCCTGCACCACCGGATGGCGCGTGCTGGCGGTCGCCGCCGCATTCGGCGCGCTGCCCATGCCGGCCTCGTTCGAGAACAGCCCGCGCTTCACGCCCATCGCGACCGCCTGGCTGACGGCATAGCCCGTCAGCCCGCCCGCCGCCTGCTCGAGGCCGAACGCGCTTTTCACGATCAGCGCGATCACGCCCGGCACCAGCGCGATGTGCGTCGCGACCGCATAGACCGCGAGCGCGAGATAACCGATCGCCATCACGGGCACGATCACCTGCGCGACCGCCGCGATCCGGCGGATGCCGCCGAAGATGATCGGCGCGGTCAGCAGCACGAGCCCGAGACCGACGCTCGCGCGGCTCCAGCCGAACGACGTGTCGAACGCGTCGGCGATCGCATTGGCCTGCACCGCGTTGAACACGAAGCCGAACGCGAGGATCAGCGACAGCGAGAACAGCACGCCGAAGCCGCGCGAGCGCAGGCCCGTCTGGATGTAGTACGCGGGGCCGCCGCGATAGCTGCCGTCCGCGTGCGACACCTTGAAGATCTGCGCGAGCGTGGCCTCGACGAACGCGGACGACATCCCGACGAGCGCCGTCATCCACATCCAGAAGATCGCGCCCGGCCCGCCGACCGTCAGCGCGACCGCGACGCCGGCGATGTTGCCGGTGCCGACGCGGCTCGCGAGCCCGGTCGCGAACGCCTGGAACGACGAAATGCTGCCCGGTTCGCCCTTGCTGCCGACCAGCTTGATGCTGAGGAACAGCGCCTTCAGCTGGATCATCCGGAATCGCAGCGTGAACCACATGCCCACGCCGAGCAGCAGTGCGATCAGCACGTAATTCCACAACACGCCGTTGACGGCGTCGACCAGCCCTTGCACGAATGCTTCCATCCAGAGTCCTTGTAAATAGCGTCAGTCATGTGCGGCGGCCGCAAACGCGGCCCGAGGGGCGACATGATATGACAGTTTTCAAGGATTATTACAAAACGAAAGAAATTGAGATGATGAAAAATCAAGGTCGGATGTCGTCAGGTTAGACGACGCTTCGTGAAAATGCGGCGGTAGCGAGGCGATGACCCTTCCGGTCCAGGCTGTTGGCTGGCGCGTGCGCCTGACGTGAAAATCCGGACGTCGCAATGTCTTGCGAGCACGCGGGCCCGACACGCGATTTGGGACAGGTGCGCTGGCAGGCCTCCGCCGGCGCCGGGCATTCTGCTGCCGGGGTTACCCCTCCCGTTGTTCATCCCGCATTGAGAGCGCCATGATTTCCAGAATCGTACGCGGATGGTTCCGGCTGGTTCTCCGGGTGGTGACCGTAACGATCTGCATCTACGCGCTCCTATTTTTCGTCGTCGCGACTTCCCGATATGAGCGGACCGAAGGCAGTTGCCCCGACATGGCTGTCGATACGCTCCGAAAAACGGTCGAGATCCGCCTCCTCAAGGAGCATGGGATACGGCCGGACAGCATCCGGTTCGACGGCGCGCCGCAGTATCACGCGTGGAAGCTGGGTGTGTGGGAATGGCCGCTGCGCGTCGACGAAATCCGATACACCGCGATGATCGACTGCAACGAGCAGCTTGCAAGCTACGGACGAACCGTCGACCCGCTGGGCGCCCCGACCGGACAAGCCCACGATCGTCCACCGCTTCGGAAATAAAAAAACCGGGCACCCTCTCGGACGCCCGGCTTTCGTCGAAACCCGCTTGCGCGATTCAGCTCAGCGCGGCAGTTCCGAATGCCCCATCAGGTACGCATCGACCGAGCGCGCGCACTGGCGGCCCTCGCGGATCGCCCACACCACGAGCGACTGGCCGCGCCGCATGTCGCCTGCCGCGAACACCTTGTCGACCGACGTGTAGTACGAACGATCGCCTTCGGTCGCCGCACGCGCGTTGCCGCGCGCATCCTTCGCGACGCCGAATGCGTCGAGCACCGGCGCGGCCGGCTGCGTGAAGCCCATCGCCAGCAGCACGAGATCGGCCTTCATTTCGAACTCGGAACCCGGCACTTCCTGCATCTTGCCGTCCTTCCACTCGACGCGCACCGCGATCAGCTTCTCGACCTTGCCGTTCTTGCCTTCGAGACGCTTCGTCGCGACCGCCCAGTCGCGCTCGCAGCCTTCCTCGTGCGACGACGACGTGCGCAGCTTGATCGGCCAGTACGGCCACACGAGCGGCTTGTTCTCCTCTTCCGGCGGCTGCGGCAGCAGTTCGAACTGCGTGACCTGCTTCGCGCCGTGACGGTTCGACGTGCCGACGCAGTCCGAACCCGTATCGCCGCCGCCGATCACGATCACGTGCTTGCCCTTCGCGAGCAGTTGGTCGACCAGCTTGTCGCCGGCGTTCACGCGGTTCTGCTGCGGCAGGAAGTCCATCGCGAAATGAACGCCCGCGAGCTCGCGGCCCGGCACCGGCAGGTCGCGCGGCGTTTCCGAACCGCCGGCGATCACGACTGCATCGAATTCTTCCTTCAGCGTGTCCGGCGAAATGGTTTCCTTCGCGAGGCTGCCGATCGACTCGGGCAGCGGATCCTTGCCGATGAACACGCTCGTGCGGAACGTCACGCCTTCCGCTTCCATCTGGCGCATGCGCCGGTCGATCAGCCACTTCTCGAGCTTGAAATCGGGGATCCCGTAACGCAGCAGGCCGCCGATGCGGTCGTTCTTCTCGAACACCGTCACGTCGTGGCCGGCCCGCGCGAGCTGCTGCGCGGCGGCGAGGCCCGCGGGGCCCGAACCGACGATCGCGACCTTCTTGCCGGTCTTGTGCTCGGCCGGCAGCGGCTTCACCCAGCCTTCCGCCCAGGCCTTGTCGATGATCGCGTGCTCGATCGACTTGATGCCGACCGGGTCGTCGTTGATCCCGAGCGTGCAGGCCGCCTCGCACGGCGCCGGGCAGATGCGGCCCGTGAACTCGGGGAAGTTGTTGGTCGAATGCAGGACTTCGATCGCCTGCTGCCAGTCCTGGCGGTAAACGAGATCGTTGAAGTCCGGAATGATGTTGTTGACCGGGCAGCCGTTGTTGCAGAACGGGATGCCGCAATCCATGCAGCGCGCGCCCTGGATCTTCGCGTCCGCGTCGGTCAGCGCCGCGACGAATTCCTTGTAGTGCTTCACGCGCGTGAGCGGTGCTTCGTACGCCTCGTGGCGGCGTTCGAACTCCAGAAAACCGGTTGCCTTGCCCATAAGGTGCTCTTCTGTTCGGTGTATCGGGTGGGGGAGCCGCGCGCGGCCGTCAGGCGCGCGCGGCATTCGCTATGTCGTTCGTCGCTCAGGCGGCCAGCACTTCCTTCGCCGCCTTCTTCGCACCGATCTCGCCCAGCGCGCGCTTGTATTCGTGCGGGAACACCTTCACGAACTGGCGGCGCGCCGCGTCCCAGTTTTCCAGCAGCGACTTCGCACGCGGCGAACCCGTGAACTGGAAATGACGCTCGACGAGCCCCTTGAGCAGCGCTTCGTCGGTCGTGCCTTCGTGCCAGAGCGCGCGGTCGACCGTGCGCTCCTGCTCGGCCTGCTGCAGCACCGGATCGAGCGCGACCATCGACTTGTTGCACTTCGCCGCGAACGTGCCTTCCGGATCGTAGATGTACGCGATGCCGCCCGACATGCCGGCCGCGAAGTTGCGGCCCGTCTCGCCGAGCACGACGACCGTGCCGCCCGTCATGTATTCGCACCCGTGGTCGCCCGTGCCTTCGACGACCGCCGTCGCGCCCGAGTTACGCACGCAGAAGCGCTCGCCCGCGACGCCGCGGAAGAAGGCTTCGCCTTCGATCGCGCCGTACATCACCGTGTTGCCGCAGATGATGTTTTCTTCGGACTTGCCGCGGAAGTCGTTGGTCGGACGGATGATGATCCGGCCGCCCGACAGGCCCTTGCCGACGTAGTCGTTGCCGTCGCCGACGAGGTCGAGCGTCACGCCCTTCGCGAGGAACGCGCCGAAGCTCTGGCCGGCCGTGCCCTTCAGCTGGATGTGCACCGCGTCGTCGGCCAGACCGTCGTGGCCGTGCTTCTTCGCGATCACGCCCGACAGCATCGCGCCGACCGTCCGGTTCACGTTGCGCACCGGCTGGATGAACGACACATGCTCGCCGTTCTCGATCGCGGCCTTCGCCTTTTCGATCAGCACGTGGTCGAGCGCGCGCTCGAGGCCGTGATCCTGCACGTCGACGTGACGCCGTGCGACGTCCTCGCATTCTTCCGGCTGGTAGAACACGCGCGAGAAGTCGAGGCCCTTCGCCTTCCAGTGCTCGATGCCCTTGCGCGTATCGAGCAGGTCGGCGCGGCCGATCAGGTCGTCGAACTTCGCGATGCCGAGCTGCGCCATGATCTCGCGCACTTCCTCGGCGACGAAGAAGAAGTAGTTCACGACGTGCTCGGGCTGGCCCTTGAACTTCGCACGCAGCACCGGATCCTGCGTCGCGACGCCGACCGGGCACGTGTTCAGGTGGCACTTGCGCATCATGATGCAGCCCTCGACGACGAGCGGCGCCGTCGCGAAGCCGAATTCGTCCGCGCCGAGCAGCGCGCCGATCACGACGTCGCGGCCAGTCTTCATCTGGCCGTCGGCCTGCACGCGGATACGGCCGCGCAGGCGGTTCAGCACCAGCGTCTGCTGCGTTTCGGCGAGGCCGAGTTCCCACGGCGTGCCCGCATGCTTCACCGACGACAGCGGCGACGCGCCCGTGCCGCCGTCATGGCCGGCGATCACGACGTGGTCGGCCTTCGCCTTCGCGACACCGGCCGCGACCGTGCCCACGCCCACTTCCGACACGAGCTTCACCGAGATGCTCGCCACCGGGTTCACGTTCTTCAGGTCGTGGATCAGCTGCGCCAGATCCTCGATCGAGTAGATGTCGTGGTGCGGCGGCGGCGAGATCAGGCCGACGCCCGGCACCGAGTAACGCAGCTTGCCGATGTAGTCGGACACCTTGTGGCCCGGCAGCTGGCCGCCTTCGCCGGGCTTCGCGCCCTGCGCCATCTTGATCTGGATCTGGTCGGCCGATGCGAGGTACTCGGCGGTGACGCCGAAGCGGCCCGACGCGACCTGCTTGATCTTCGAGCGCAGCGAGTCGCCGTCCTTCAGCGGAATGTCGCTGACGATCTCGTCGCCGATCACCGACTTCAGCGTCTCGCCCGACTTGATCGGAATGCCGCGCAGTTCGTTGCGGTAGCGCTTCTGGTCCTCGCCGCCTTCGCCGGTGTTCGACTTGCCGCCGATCCGGTTCATCGCGACCGCGAGCGTCGCGTGCGCTTCGGTGCTGATCGAACCGAGCGACATCGCGCCCGTCGCGAAGCGCTTGACGATCTCCTTCGCCGGCTCGACGTCGTCGATCGGGATCGCCTTGGTCGGCTCGACCTTGAACTCGAACAGGCCGCGGAACGTCATGTGACGCTTGGTCTGGTCGTTGATCAGGTGCGCGTATTCCTTGTACGTCTGGTACGAGTTGCTGCGCGTCGCGTGCTGCAGCTTCGCGATCGAATCCGGCGTCCACATGTGGTCTTCGCCGCGCACGCGGTACGCGTACTCGCCGCCCGCGTCGAGCATGTCGCGCAGGACCGGACTGTCGCCGAACGCGTCGCGGTGCAGGCGGATCGCTTCTTCCGCGACTTCGAACAGGCCGATGCCGCCGACCTTCGACGCCGTGCCCTTGAAGTACTTCTCGACGAGGTCGCTCGACAGGCCGAGCGCTTCGAAGATCTGTGCGCCGGTGTACGACATGTACGTCGAGATGCCCATCTTCGACATCACCTTCTGCAGGCCCTTGCCGACCGCCTTCGTGAAGTTGTAGATGGCCTTCTCCGGCGACAGGTCGCCCGGCAGGCCTTCCGCCATCTTCGCGAGCGTTTCCATCGCGAGGTACGGGTGCACGGCTTCCGCGCCGTAGCCCGCGAGCAGCGCGAAGTGGTGCGTCTCGCGCGCGGAGCCCGTCTCGACGACGAGGCCCGTGCTCGTGCGCAGCCCTTGCTGGACGAGGTGCGTGTGGATCGCCGACGTGGCGAGCAGCGCCGGAATCGCGACGTGCTCGGCGTCGGTCTTGCGGTCCGACACGATCAGGATGTTGTAGCCCGACTTCACCGCGTCGACGGCTTCGGCGCACAACGACGCGAGGCGCGCCTCGATGCCTTCCTTGCCCCACGCGACCGGGTAGCAGATGTTCAGCTCGTACGCGCTGAACTTGCCGCCCGTGTACTGGTCGATCGCGCGGATCTTCGCGATGTCCTTGAAGTCGAGCACCGGCTGCGACACTTCGAGACGCATCGGCGGGTTGATGTTGTTCGTGTCGAGCAGGTTCGGCTTCGGGCCGATGAACGACACGAGCGACATCACCATGTTCTCGCGGATCGGGTCGATCGGCGGGTTGGTGACTTGTGCGAACAACTGCTTGAAGTAGTGATAGAGCGTCTTGTTCTTGTTCGACATCACCGCGAGCGGCGAGTCGTTGCCCATCGAGCCGACGGCCTCTTCGCCCTGCTGCGCCATCGGCGCCATCAGGAACTTCAGGTCCTCCTGCGTATAGCCGAACGCCTGCTGGCGATCGAGCAGCGCGGCGCCCTGCGTGCGGCCGGCCGCGACTTCCTCGGCCTTCGGCTCGATCTCGTCGAGCTTGATGCGCACCGCGTCGATCCAGCTCTTGTACGGCTTCGCGTTCGCGAGGTTGTCCTTGAGCTCCTTGTCGTCGATGATGCGGCCGTGTTCCATGTCGATCAGGAACATCTTGCCCGGCTGCAGGCGCCACTTCTTGACGATCTTCGATTCGGGGATCGGCAGCGTGCCGGCTTCCGACGCCATGATGACGAGGTCGTCGTCGGTCACGATGTAGCGCGCGGGGCGCAGGCCGTTACGGTCGAGCGTCGCGCCGATCTGGCGGCCGTCGGTGAACGCGATCGCGGCCGGGCCGTCCCACGGCTCCATCATCGCGGCGTGGTATTCGTAGAACGCGCGGCGGTTCTCGTCCATCAGCGTGTGCTGTTCCCACGCTTCCGGGATCATCATCATCACCGCGTGCACGAGCGGGTAGCCGGCCATCACCAGCAGTTCGAGACAGTTGTCGAACGAGGCGGTATCCGACTGGCCCGGGTAGATCAGCGGCCACAGCTTCGGCAGATCGTCGGCGAGCACGTGCGACGCGATCGCGCCGGTACGCGCGTTCAGCCAGTTCACGTTGCCCTTCACGGTGTTGATCTCGCCGTTGTGCGCGATCATCCGGTACGGGTGAGCCAGCTCCCACGCCGGGAACGTGTTGGTCGAGAAGCGCTGGTGCACGAGCGCGAGCGCCGACACGACGCGCGGATCCTGCAGGTCGCGGTAATACACGCCGACCTGGCCTGCCAGCAGCAGCCCCTTGTAGACGACCGTGCGCGCCGACATCGACGGCACGAAGTATTCCTTGCCGTGCTTGAGCTTCAGCGCCTGGATGCGGTGGCTCGCCGTCTTGCGGATCACGTACAGCTTCCGCTCGAGCGCGTCCGTCACCATGATGTCCTTGCCGCGGCCGATGAAGATCTGGCGGATCAGCGGCTCGCTCGCCTTCACCGTCGGCGAGATCGGCATCGCATGGTCGACCGGCACGTCGCGCCAGCCGAGCACGACCTGGCCTTCGGCCTTCACCGTACGCTCGAGCTCCTGCTCGCACGCGAGACGCGATGCGTTCTCCTTCGGCAGGAAGATCATCCCGACCCCGTATTCGCCGGCCGGCGGCAGATTCACGCCCTGCTTCGCCATTTCCTCGCGATAGAACGCGTCCGGAATCTGGATCAGGATGCCCGCGCCGTCGCCCATCAGCGGATCGGCGCCGACCGCGCCGCGGTGATCGAGGTTCTCCAGAATCTTCAGACCCTGCTGAATGATCTCGTGGCTCTTCTTGCCCTTGATGTGAGCGACGAAGCCGACGCCGCAGGCGTCGTGTTCGTTTTGCGGGTCGTACAGACCTTGTGCGGCGGGCACCGCGGCGAGCGGCTGCTGGTGGTCGTTCATGGGGACACCGTCGTAAAGGGGGCCTGGAGGCCGTTGAACCGTTTTCTTGTTGCCATCGATCCCGCTCCCGACGGGAGACGGCGCGGCCGACAGTGGTTGGGCAGGCTTCGCCCGGGCCACCGGAATTCGGAATATACGCGACGAATCAAGGGAATAGCAACAAAAACCGCTTGATCTAACCCCAATTAAACGAATGCCTTGATATGGTGCCGTTTTATTGGGGCCGCATCGTTTTGGTGCAAAAAGAAGCGGCGCCCGCAGCGCCGCTTCTGGCCCGCCTTTCCGGCCTTATTGCTGGATCGGCGGCGTGTTCTCGCGCACCTTTCTGGGGCGCCCGCGCGGCAACGGCGACACGCGCCGGTTCGCGGTACGCGCCGCCCACTCGCGGTAATTCTCGCCGCCGAGCACCCAGCCTTTCAGCGTCGCCTGCTGCAGCTGGTCGGCCTGCCGCTCGTCGAGCGGTTGCTCGCACAGCTCCTTGTACGCGCGCTGGCGGTCGAACGGCGTATTGCCGAGCGCCCAGTAGAGCGGATGGTCGGTGATCAGGCTGTCGACGGTGAGCCCGACGTGATGCCGGTAGCTCGACCACCGATAGGCCTCGGGCGTCGCGACGAGCTGCGAGCGCACCGGGCTCATCTCGACCACGCGGCTCGCGAGCAGGAAATAGCGCTCGCCTTCGATCACCGTCGCGCGATAGCGGCCTTCCCACAGGGTGCCGCGCCGCGAATAGCGCCGGTTGAAATGCGCGACGTAGCGACGGCCGACGGCTTGCATCGCCTTCGGCAGACTCGCCTCGTCGCTCGGCGTCACGAGAAGTTGCACCTGGCGCGGCAGCAGCACGTAGGCATGCACCGACAGGTGATGATCGCGTGCGGCGGCCTTCAGGCAATCGATGAAGAGTTCGTAGTCCTGGTCGTCGACGAACGCGGGTTGCTGATCCAGGCCGCGCAGTATCACGTGCTGCGGCTGGTCGGGAACGTAGAGTCGTGCTAACCGTGCCATGCTGAATGTCCGTTTGAACGCGTTAGGAAATACCCGGAGGTCCGAAATTGCGCACCTGCGTAGAATGCCCGTCCCTGCGGCGCGCGTAAGCGTACGGTCGTGCGAATCCTAGGGAGAAAACTCTAACTTACGAGCTTGTTTGGTTTTAAACGCAGTCGTCATAATGAGCACGCCTTTGATCGGAGGAGACACAATGAAACGAAAACTGGCCATTACGGGGGCCGTAGCGCTCGCATTCGCGGGCGGTACGGCACATGCACAATCCGCAGGCGATTTTTACGTCAGCACCGGCTGGTTCCACCTTTCGCCGCAGGACAGCAGCGACCCGCTGTTCGTCTACGGCGTAGGCGGCACGCCCATCAACCAGTCGATTCCCAACACCGGCGCCGGTATCAACGACGCCGACACGCTCGGGCTCGCAACGGGCTACTTCATCACCGACCATATCTCCACCGAGCTCGTGATGGGGATACCGCCGAAGTTCGACATTACCGGCAAGGGTCAGTTCGAAAGATTCGGCGTACTCGGCCGCGCGTACCAGTGGAGTCCTGCCGTATTGCTTCGCTACCACTTCAACGACGCCAATGCGAAGTTCCGTCCGTATGTCGGCGTCGGCGCGACGTACGTCTGGTTCACCGGCGCCAAGATCACCAACGGCGCGTTCGAGAACGGCGTGCTCGGCGGCCCGACCAGCGCCACGACGAGCAATCAGTGGGCGCCCGTCTTCAACGCCGGCTTCACGTACAACTTCACGAAACACTGGTTCGCGGGCCTGTCGCTCTCGTACATCCCCGTCAGCGTGACCGCGACCTTCACGACGGCCCGCCGCACGCCGGTCGGGACGCTGACGGAAACGTCGAAGGCCCACATCTCGCTGAACCCGATCGTCACGTACCTGAACGTCGGCTACCGTTTCTAAGCGTAGTCGAATATTTGGGGAATGGTTAATTCTGCTGCAATTTGTAGCGGATTTTTCGTGGCGTAACGTCTCCACGATGCAAAACGCCCCGGCGGGAATCCCGTCGGGGCGTCGTTTTTTCGCGTCGGGCCCGTCCCGGGCAAGGGTTTTACCGGACGCCGCCGCAGCTGCGACCGCCGCCGTGGGCGTCAGACGACGTCGATATCGTCCAGTGCATCGGGCGTGATCAGGTCGATGCGGTCCGTGCAGACCGCGTCGACGCCCCAGCGCGCCAACTCGCGCGCCCGTTCGAGGTCGTTCACCGTGTAAACCAGGATGCGCAGCCCGGCAGCCTTGATCGCGCGCACGAGCGGTTCGTCGAGGCGGGTGTGGTCTGCATGCAACGACACGCAGCCGAGCGCGTCGACGACCTGCGCATGCCAGTCGTCCGGCACGATTTCGTAGAGCATTCCTCGCGGCAGCGCCGGCGCGGACGCGCGCGCCTGTTGCAGTGCGTCGAACGAGAACGACGACAGCAGCGGCGCCACGGCGGCATCGCGCCAGTACGCGGCCGCGTCGGCCGCCACGCGCCGCCCCGTTTCGCGCTCGCGCCCCGGGCACGGCTTGATCTCGACGTTCGCGGCCAGCCCGTGCGCGATGCAGCGCGCCGCCGCGGCCTCGAGCGTCGGCATCCGTTCGCCCGCGAAGCGCGCATCGCGCCACGCGCCCGCGTCGAGCGCGGCCAGCGTCGCATAACGCATGCCCGCCGCCGCTCCATGGCCGTTCGACGTCCGGTCGACCGTGTCGTCGTGCAGCAGGAACGTCACGTCGTCGGCCGACAGCTTCGCGTCGAACTCGACCATCCGGTGACCGCGCCGCGCGCCCTCGTCGAGCGCGGCAAGCGTGTTCTCCGGCGCGAGCGTGCCGCCGCCGCGATGGGCGACGACGCGTGGATAGGGCCAGTCGGTGCGGATCGTCATCATCGGTCTCCCGGCAGTCGGACAGTTTCAGCCGGCGCGCTTGCCGGTTTCGGGATCGAAGAAATGCAGCCGGTGCGCGGGCAACGCCGCCGCCAGCGCCGTGCCACGCGCGGGGCGGTCCGCGTGCGGCAGGCGCACCGCGACGTCGTGATTGCCCCAACGGCCGTGCGCGAGATTGTCCGCGCCGAGCAGCTCGCACGAATCGACCGGCAGCGTCGCCTGCGCGACGCCCGGCTGCGGCGTCATGTGTTCGGGACGCACGCCGAGCACCCAGTCGCGCCCGGTGGCGATCTCGCTGCCGATGCCGGGCGCGCCGGCGACCGGCAGCGCGGGGCCGCCACCCGCGACCGTGAAGGTCGCGCCGTCTTCCGACAGCCGGCCGTGCATCAGGTTCATCGCGGGCGAGCCGATGAAGCCCGCGACGAACACGGTCGCCGGCTTCTCGTACACGTCGACCGGCGCGCCGATCTGCTCCGCGTAGCCGCGGTTCATCACGATCACCCGCTGCGCGAGCGTCATCGCTTCGATCTGGTCGTGCGTCACGTACACGCTCGTCGTCGCGAGTCGCGCGTGCAGCCGCTGGATTTCAAGCCGCATCTGCACGCGCAGCTTCGCGTCGAGGTTCGACAACGGCTCGTCGAACAGGAACACCGACGGCTCGCGCACGATCGCGCGCCCCATCGCAACGCGCTGCCGCTGGCCGCCCGACAACTCGCGCGGCCGCCGCGCGAGCAGGGGCTCGAGCTCGAGAATCTTCGCGGCCGCGGCCACCCGCGAATCGATCGTCGCGCGCTCGATGCCGCGAATCTTCAGCCCGTAGCCCATGTTCTGCGCGACCGTCATGTGCGGGTACAGCGCGTAGTTCTGGAACACCATCGCGATGTCGCGATCCTTCGGCTCCAGCGTGTTGACGACCCGGTCGCCGATCGCGATCTCGCCGTCCGTCACCGACTCGAGCCCCGCGATCATCCGCAACAACGTCGACTTGCCGCAGCCCGACGGGCCGACCAGCACGATGAATTCGCCGTCGGCGATCTCCACGTCGATGCCGTGCAGCACGTGCTGCTTGCCGTCGTAGGATTTCCTGACGCCCTTCAAGCTCAGTGCAGCCATACCTGGTCCTTCTCCCGGAGTTACCGTCGGTCGTTCATTTCTCGGAATCGACGAGGCCGCGCACGAACCAGCGCTGCATCGCCAGCACGACGACGAGCGGCGGAATCATCGCCAGCAGCGTCGCCGCCATCACGTATTGCCATTCGGTCGCGGCGTCGCCGCTCGCGATCATCGTTTTGATGCCGACCACCGCCGTCGACAGCGACGCTTCCGTCGTGATCAGGATCGGCCACAGATACTGGTTCCAGCCGTAGATGAACGTGATCACGAACAGCGCGGCGATGCTCGTCTTCGACAGCGGCAGCACGACGTCCCAGAAGAAGCGCAGCGGCCCCGCGCCGTCGATACGCGCCGCATCCATCAGCTCGTCGGGCAGCGTCATGAAGAACTGCCGGAACAGGAACGTCGCGGTCGCCGACGCGATCAGCGGCATCGCGAGCCCCGCATAGGTGTTCGTCAGATGCAGTGTCGACACGACCTGCACGGTCGGGAAGATCCGCACTTCCACCGGCAGCATCAGCGTGACGAAGATCAGCCAGAACGCCGTGTTGCGAAACGGGAAGCGGAAATAGACGATCGCGTACGCGGACAGGATCGACACCGCGATCTTGCCGACCGCGATCCCGAGCGCCATCGCGAAGCTGTTCACGAGCAGGCGCCCGAACGGCGCCGTCGTGCCGCCGCTGCCGTGCCCCCAGATGTATGCGACGTTCTCGAACAGGTGCGTGCTCGGCACGAGCGACAGCGGCACCGTGAACACTTCCTGCGCATTCATCGTCGCCGCGCAGAACGCGACGTAGACGGGAAACACGATCAGGACGACACCGGCGATCAGCACCGCGTGGCAGAACAGGTCGAAGCCCTTGCGATTCTCGATCATGCGTATTGCACCCTGCGTTCGACGAAGCGGAACTGGATCACCGTGAGCCCCACGACGATGATCATCAGCACGACCGACTGCGCGCCCGAGCTGCCGATGTCGAGCCCCTGGAAGCCTTCCGCGAAGATCTTGTAGATCAGCGTCCTGGTGCTCTGCGCCGGGCCGCCGCCGGTGGCCGCGTCGATCACCGGGAAGGTGTCGAAGAACGCGTAGACGAGGTTCACAACCAGCAGGAAGAAACTCGTCGGCGACAGCAGCGGCAGCACGATGTTGAAGAAGCGCCGCACCGGCCCCGCGCCGTCGATCGCCGCCGCCTCGATCAGCGAGCGCGGGATCGCCTGCAGCCCCGCGTAGAAGAACAGGAAGTTGTAGCTCACCTGCTTCCATACCGACGCCAGCACGACGAGAAACATCGCCTGACCGCCGTTCAGCGCATGGTTCCACACGATGCCGCCCTTCGCGAGCGCATACGTGATCAGGCCGATGCTCGGGTTGAACAGGAACGCCCACAGCACGGCCGCGATCGTCGGCGCGACCGCGTACGGCCAGATCAGCAGCGTGCGGTACGCGCGCGCGCCGCGGATCACGCGGTCGGCGCATGCGGCGAGCAGCAGCGACACAACGAGCCCGCTCACCGTGACGAGCGAACTGAACACGAGCGTCGTGCGGAACGAATCGAGATACAGCGGATCGGCGAACAGGTGCGCGAAGTTCGCGAAGCCGACGAACTCGCTCGACGTGCCGAACGCGTCCTGCATCTGCGTGGACTGCCACAGCGCGACGCCGGCCGGCCACAGGAAGAACACGGCGGTGATCGCGAGCTGCGGCGCGATCAGCAGGTACGGCACCGGGCTCGTACCGAAACGGGAACGGGATTGCATCGCGGGTGTCCGGTCAGGCGAAACGGAAGGGAAGCCGTGCCGCCGGACGGCACGCGCTGACGCGCGGCGCCGCCGGCGGCACGAACGCGATGCGTGCTCAGCCGCCCGACTTCTCGAAGCGGCGCAGCAGTTCGTCGCCGCGCGAGGCGGCCGAATCGAGCGCGTCCTTCGGTGACTTCTTCTGCGCCCAGACCTGTTCGAACTCCTCGTCGACGATCGTGCGGATCTGCGGCATGTTGCCCAGCCGCAGCCCCTTCGTGTACGGCAGCGGCGGCTTGTTCAACATCTGCTTGATCGCGGTTTCGGCGCTCGGGTTCTTCGCGTAGAAGCCCTGCTGGCGCGTCAGGTCGTACGCGGCGGTCGTGACTGGCAGGTAGCCCGTATCCTGGTGCCACTTCGCGGCGACGGCAGGCGTGGCCAGGTACGCGAGGAATTTCGCGACGCCCTTGTAGGTCGCCGGATCCTTGCCGGCCAGCACCCACAGGCTCGCGCCGCCGATGATCGCGTTCTGCGGCGCGCCCTTCACGTCCGCATCGTACGGCAGCATCCCCGTGCCGTAGCTGAACTTCGCGAATTTCTGCACGTTCGCGAGCGCCCCCGACGACGTCGTCAGGATCCCGCAGTCGCCGCTGTAGAACTTCGCCGACGCTTCATCCTTGCGGCCCGCGTACGTGAACGTGCCGTCCTTCGCCATCTGCTGCAGGAACGCGATATGCGCGATCTGCTGCGGCTTGTTGAACTCGAGCACCGCGTCCGTACCGTCGAAGCCGTTGTTGCGGCTCGCGAACGGCAGCCCGTGCCACGCGCTGTAGTTTTCGAGCTGGATCCAGCCCTGCCAGCCGGTCGTGAAGCCGCAGGCCATCCCCGACTTGCGCAGCTTCTCGGCATCCGCCTTCACGTCGGCCCACGTCTTCGGCGGCTGGTTCGGATCGAGGCCCGCCTTCTTGAACGCGTCCTTGTTGTAGTACAGCACCGGCGTCGAGCTGTTGAACGGCATCGAGACCAGGTGGCCCGTCTTCGCGTCGCTGTAGTAGCTCGCGATGGTCGGCACGAATGCCTTTTCGTCGAGCGTCACGCCGGCCTGCTTGAACACGTCGTAGACGGGCACGACCGCCTTCTTCGCCTGCATCATCGTCGCCGTGCCGACTTCATACACCTGCAGGATCGCCGGCGCGTTGCCGCTGCGATAGGCCGCAATGCCGGCCGCGAGCGCCTGGTCGTAGGTGCCCTTGAAGACCGGCACGATCTTGTAGTCGCTTTGCGACGCGTTGAACTGGTCGGCGATCGCATTGACCCGCTCGCCGAGCGCGGCCTCCATCGCATGCCAGAACTGGATTTCCGTCGCGGCGAGCGCGACGTGCTGCGCCCCGAACATCAACGCGCCGCCGAGCGCGATCGACCGAACCAGTGTCCCCGCAGGCTTCTTCTTCATCGACCTCTCCTATGAAAACGTTACCAACAGCGTGTGCAACATTCCCGTCGCCATTGAACCGGCGAAGTCTAGTGATCGTTTGTGACAGTCAGTTGTCGTTGACGACGAACAGGCGCTGGTATTCCTTCAGCGCGAAGCGGTCGGTCATGCCGGCGATGTAATGCGCGACGAGACGCGGCTGCTGCGCCGCGTCGTCGGACTGGTACGGCGGCGGCAGCAGGCGCGGATCGTCGATGAACGCATCGAACAACCCCGTGACGACGCGTTGCGCCTTGCTCGCCATGCGCATCACCTTGTAGTGGCGATACAGGTTCTTGAAGAGGAAGCGCTTGAGGGCGGCCGCCTGCGCGGCGACCTCGGGGCTGTGCGACACGAGCGGCGGTGCGTCGCGCACGTCGTCGAGCGACGCAGGCGCGACGCGCGCGAGATTGCGCGTCGTCTCGTCGATCAGATCGACGATCAGCGTGTTGATGATGCGGCGCACCGTCTCGTGCACGAGACGGCGGCCTTCGAGATGCGGGAATTCGGCGAGCGCCGCTTCGTAGTGACGCTGCCACAGCTCGACTTCCGCGAGCTGCTCGATCGTGATCAGGCCGGAGCGCAGGCCGTCGTCGACGTCGTGGTTGTTGTACGCGATTTCATCGGCGATGTTCGCGAGCTGCGCTTCGAGCGACGGCTGGCGGCCTTGCAGGAAGCGCTCGCCGAGCGCGCCGAGCTTGCGCGCATTCTCGCGCGAACAGTGCTTCAGGATGCCTTCGCGCGTCTCGAAGCACAGGTTCAATCCGTTGAACGCGCCGTAGTGCTCCTCGAGCTCGTCGACCACGGCGAGGCTTTGCAGGTTGTGCTCGAAGCCGCCGTGCTCGCGCATGCACGCATTCAGCGCGTCCTGCCCGGCATGGCCGAACGGCGTATGGCCGAGATCGTGCGCGAGCGAGATCGCTTCGACGAGATCCTCGTTCAGGCGCAGGTTGCGCGCGACCGAGCGCGCGATCTGCGCGACTTCGAGGCTGTGCGTGAGGCGTGTGCGGAACAGGTCGCCTTCGTGATTGACGAAGACCTGCGTCTTGTATTCGAGCCGGCGAAACGCGGTCGAATGGACGATGCGGTCGCGATCGCGCTGGAATTCGGTGCGCGCCGCCGGCGGGGTTTCCGGATGGCGGCGGCCACGCGACTGCGACGCGTGTGCGGCATACGGAGCGAGATGGGCTTCCAGCGCCGCCAGCGTCGGCGGCTCGGCCACCGGCGCGGCGCAGGCGCGGCCGGCTTCGGGCAGTGTGCGGCTGGATGTCTCGCTCACGTCTCCTCCATGTCAGGGCGCCGGCACATCCGGGCCACCGTTAGTGGGTCGTCTGCGCCAGTGTAGCGAATACCGCTTCGTCCGGCGCCTGCGTGATCAGCGTATCGCCGAATCGCTTCAGCAGGATGAACTTGATCGCGCCGGACTCGGCCTTCTTGTCGACGCGCATCAGGTCCATGTAGCGCGCGTCGCCGAGCGCAGGCCCGCGGGTCGGCAGATGCGCGGCCGCGATCACCGCATCGAGGCGCTGCCGCGACGCTTCGTCGAAGAGACCGAGCCGCACCGACAGGTCGCCCGCCATCACCATCCCGCAGCCGACCGCCTCGCCGTGCAGCCATTCGCCGTAGCCGAGCCCGGCCTCGATCGCATGGCCGAACGTGTGGCCGAAATTCAGAATCGCGCGCAGGCCGCCTTCGCGCTCGTCGGCCGCGACGACGCTCGCCTTGATCTCGCACGAACGCTTCACCGCATGCGCGAGCGCAGCCGGCTCGCGACGGTTCAGCGCACCGACGTTCGCCTCGATCCAGTCGAAGAACCCGGCATCGGCGATTGCGCCCGTCTTGATGACTTCGGCGACGCCCGCCGCCAGTTCGCGATCGGGCAGCGTCGTCAGCGCGCCGATGTCCGCGATCACGGCCTGCGGCTGGTAGAACGCACCGATCATGTTCTTGCCGAGCGGGTGATTGATGCCCGTCTTGCCGCCGACCGACGAATCGACCTGCGACAGCAGCGTCGTCGGCACCTGGATGAACGGCACGCCGCGCATGTAGCACGCGGCGGCAAAACCCGTCATGTCGCCGACCACGCCGCCGCCGAGTGCGACGAGCGTCGTCTTGCGATCCGCGTGCTCCGTGAGCAGGCCGTCGAAGATCAGGTTCAGCGTTTCCCAGTTCTTGTACGCCTCGCCGTCCGGCAGCACGACCGTCGACACGCGCTTGCCGAGTGGCGCGAGCGCCGCGCGCAGCGCGTCGCCGTAGAGCGGATCGACCGTCGTGTTCGTGACGATCGTGACGGACGAACCCTTGACGTGGGGAGCGAACAGCTCGGTGCGGCCGATCAGGCCGGCGCCAATATGAATCGGATAGGCGCGGTCGCCCAGATCGACGTTGACAGTAATCATGCTTGTAGCGGCTTGGCGACGACGCCGGCCAGTTCGAGTTGCATCAGCACCATGTTGACGAGACCGTTGACCGACGGACGGCCGGTCTCGATGACGAAATCCGCGCATTCGCGGTACAGCGGGTCGCGCACTTCGTACAGCGCTTCGAGACGCCCCTTCGGATCTTCCGTCTGCAACAGCGGGCGGTTCTTGTCCTTGCGCGTGCGCAGCCACAGATCGTGCGGATTGGCGCGCAGGTAGACGACGATGCCGTTGGTTTTCAGGCTGTCGCGATTTTCCGGGCGCAGCACCGCGCCGCCGCCCGTCGCGAGCACGATGTTCTCGCGCTGCGCGAGATCGGCGATGACCTGCGTTTCGCGATCGCGAAACCCGGCCTCGCCCTCCAGCTCGAAGATCACCGGAATGCGCGCGCCCGTACGGGCCTCGATTTCGTGGTCGGAGTCGAAGAACGTCCTGTCGAGACGACGCGCGACCGCACGGCCCACGGTGGTCTTACCCGCTCCCATAAGGCCGACGAAAAATACGTTTGCATGTGGGTCCCGCGCTTGCAACGGCTTCCTCTGCTTCAATCTTGCTGGTGTGTGGCGCAGCTTACTGGCAAAGCGGCTGCCTTGTCGAGCCTGCGCCGCCGGCTTCCGGCCCTGTTTTCTCGGCGTCCACGTCGCCCGTGTCGGATGCGCCGCAACGCGCCTCGACGACGGTCGGCGTGATGAAGACGACCAGTTCGTTGCGTTGATCGCGCTGCGCGCGGTGCCGGAAAAGCGCGCCCAGAAACGGTATTCTGCCCAAGAGCGGCACGCGCGTCACATCGTTCCGGTTCAGTTGTTCATAGATGCCGCCGATCGCGACCGTCCCGCCATTCTCGACCTCGACGCGCGTCTGCACGTGCTTCGTATGGATGGCAGGGCCGGCCGCGGTCGGCTCGCCGACGCTGTCCTTGGTCACGTCGAGATCGAGCACCACGCGCCCGTCCGGCGTGATCTGCGGCTCGACCTCCAGCTTGAGCGTCGCGCGACGGAACTGCACGCCGCTCATGCCATTGCCGACCTTCGCCTGGTACGGCAGTTCGGAACCCTGTTCGACGATGGCCTTGACGCGGTCCGCCGTCATTACCCGCGGACGCGAAACGATCTGGCCCCGCCCCTGTGCCTCGAGCGCACTCAGCTCGATGTCGAGTACGCGGCTGAGCGGCGCGGCGAACAGCGTGAAGCCGGCAGTCGCCGCGTCGAAACCGCCGAGCGGCCGCGCGGCGAGATCCAGCGCGTTGCGCGCATCCGCCGTGAATGACGCGCCCTCGGCCGACGACGGCCGTCCCTGCGCACGCAGCGCGACGCGCGCGCCAAGGTTGCGCGAGAAACCCTGCTCGCCCTCGACGATGCGGGCCTCGATGCGGACCTGCCGCGACGGCCGGTCGATCGCGTCGATCAGGGCCGCGATCTGAGCGAGGCGCGGCGCGAGATCGGTCACGAACAGCAGGTTCGTGCGCGGATCGGCCGCCGCGGCGCCACGCTTCGACAGCAGACGCTGGCCGGTCGCGCCGGCCAGCAGCCGTTGCACGTCCTGCGCTCGCGGATAGTGCAGCGCGAACGTACGGCTCGCGAGCGGCTCCAGATCGGCGGCCCGCGCATGCATTTCGAAGCGCTCGCGTTCGCGCGCAGCCAGTTCGGCTGCCGGCGTGACCCAGATCACGTTGCCACGCCGGGACATCGCGAGCCCGTGCGTGTCGAGCAGCGTGTCGAACGCTTCGCGCCAGCGGACATTGTTCAGACGTAACGTGACCGTGCCTCGCACCTGCTCGCCGACGACGATATTGAGCCCCGTGAACCGCGCGATCGCGTCGAACGCAGCCGCGAGCCCGGCGCCCTGCAGATCCAGCGAGATCCGCCGCGCGTCGTCGGCATCGCCGGGTTGCCGCGCTGCGGCGTCGCTCATTCGGGCCGGCGGCGCCAGCGGGATCGGCGGCCCCTCGAGCGTGGAAAGCGGTGGGGCGGTTTCCGTCTGCAGCGCCGCACGCGCGGCCTGATCGAACGGCGAGGGGCCGGCGTCCTCCGCTACCGCGCCGTCCACGCCGTCAGCCACGCGCAACGGCTGCGACAGGCCCGGCACCGACACCTCCGTCGACCCGGCCGGCCAGACCGCCGGCAGCGGCGGTAACGGCGGCAACGACGCGCCGGCGTTAGCCGCCGTCACGCCGGCCCAGACGACAAACACCCAACAGCCGTGTTTCGTCATGGCCGGCCTCCGTCATCCAGGGCGAGCCGCTGCGATCCGTCTGCCGTTGCAAGCGTCACGGCAGCGCGATCGACACGCACCACGCGCGCAGCCCCCAGCACCTCGCCAGGTGCGACGGCCGTGAACACGCCGTCGCCGTCGTCGAACAACGCGAGACCGGTACGCGCATCGCGAATCGTGCCGGCAAGGCGGGCTGCGCGCCCCGCCGCTTCGGTCGGGCCAGCCTCGCCGAACGGATCGGCGTCGGACGCAGCGGCGCGAACCGGCATGTCGGCCGCCGCGGCGGTTGCTGCCGGCAGCGCCGGAAACACGTCGACGGACATATCCACGCGCGCCGCCGACATGCCACGCTCGATACGCAGCGCCAACGGTACGGCCAACACCGGGAAGCGCGCCAGCCCACCGACCATATGCACCAGCGCGCGAAAACCGCCATCCGCGACGATGCGCACGGTGCGACGGCCGTCCGGTGCCGCGCCATCGGCGCGCTGCGGTTCGATCGACACGCCCTGCAGCCCGCTCGATGCAGCGAGGTCGGCCAGCTCCAGCATCAACTCGGCCCATTCCGGCACATGCGGCAAGCGATCGTCGCGCGTCGACGCACGATGCCCGTCGCGCCGCTGTCCGGCGGAAGCGAGCACGCGTTGCGCGTCGGCCGCACGCGCCTGCGCTGCGGCGAGCAACGCGCGACTATGTGCCAGGCCGCTCCAGTCGGCCGTATTCGCCAGATGAATGCCGCCCGCCAACACGGCACCGAATGCCAGCACGCAACCCGCGGCATGCACGGCCGCCGGCGACACGTGCGGCATGCGGCCCGGCCCGGCGCCTGAGCGCAGCGCCGACCAACGCACGAGCGCCGTCATGCGCCACCTCCCGGCACCGTCCGCGACGACATCGCGTCGTGCCAGCGCAACTGCACCGAGAACCGGAACGGCATCCCGGCCCCGGCAGCCGGCGCATCCGACGCAGGCTTCAACGTCTCTATATCGATCCGCCAGTCGCGCTGCTCGCGCGCCATCGCGGCGAGCCACCGCGCAGCCGCCCGGTAACTCGCGGCGCGCGCGTCGAGCACGGCGCCGGTCGTCGTCATGCGCAGTGCGTCGAGCCGGATATGATCGGCGCGCACCTGCTTCAGGGTCGCCAGCAACCCTGTCACGCGCCGGTAAGGCGCGGCCAGCGCAGCCGCCTGCGCTTCGCGCTGCGCGATGGCGGCGGCGGCGTGGGCGGCGTGCGTCGCAACGGCCACTTGTGGCTGCAACTGCCGCAACCGTGCCTCCACGCCGGCGCGCTCGACGTCCACCCGCCATCGCGATAACACAGCAGCGCCCGTCCACACGCCGGCGCCGAGCACGCCGAGCAGGATCGCCACACCGCACTGCGCGGCCCGACGACGCCGCAACGCCTGCGCCAATCGTTCGCGGTACGGCAGCAGGTTGAAGTCGCCGAATACCGCCCGTACCGCCTGCTCGGCCGCCACCGCCCCGCCTCCGTTTGCCGCCACGTGATCGGCCATCATTCCGACACCCCGCGCAACGCCAGCCCGAATGCAACGGCAAACGCCGGGCCGCCCGGCATGCCGGCGCGCGCGCACGGCTGGCCGTCCCAGCCCGTGCAGTCGAACGGGACCACTGCCGTGCCGAGCACATCGCCAATCCCGGCGACGGACGTATCGAAGCGGGCGATACATCGCTCGTCCCCGGCGACGAATACGCACCGCACGGCCCCGAGCACGCGTCGGCGCAACGCATCGGGAAGTGCCTCCGGCAACGTGCCGGACAGTGTGAGCGCCGGGGTGATCGACGGGCCATCGATTCGCCAGCCGCGCACGCCCGCGTCGCAGAACCAGAGCGCGGCGTAGGCGCCCTGGGCGTCGAGTTCGAACTGCGCGGCATAGCGCAGCGCGCGCAGCACGGCGGCCGACTCGCCGTCGATCACCGTCAGGTCGATACCGGCCTGGGCGGCCACGTCGATCCGCCGCTCGAGCAGCGCCAGCGGCGCCACCGCCACCGCGATCTCGCCGGACCGCGCGCCGCCGTAGTGCCGCCAGTCGAACGCGAGACTGTCCGGCGCCAGCCCCGAGATGCGCTCGGCCGCCTGCCGCGCGGCGTCCGGGATGTCGCCGCGCCCGGCCAGATCGAGCGTCGCGGTACGCATCTCTTCGTCGTGCAGCGCCATCACGCCGCGCGCGTCGCACCGCACATCGCACGCCGACAGCCGCGCCACGGCCGCCGCCAGCGACCGCGCGACCGCCGCCCATCGCGCGTCTTCCGGCCCGTCCGCCAATCCGACCGGTTCCCGCTCGAGCCCCTCGACGCGCACATCCGCGTCCCGGCCGCGCCGGCTCAGCACGGCCACCCTTACTTCGTGCGCACCGACGTCGATTCCCGTCGACCGGTGCCTGCCCTGTGCAAACCGCGCCACCCATCGTCCTGCCATCCCAGCCTCCCGAGATCGTCGCGGCCCACGCCGCGTTTCCGAGACCTGATTCTGCAAAGCGACGCGTGCGGCCGACAGTCGGCCAAATGGCCAGCATCCGCTCACGGGGGCCATGCAGGACTATGCTGACGGCACGCCGCCCCACGGCTTTCCGACGAGCGGCCCCCGCGTCAGGACCGGTCTTACCGGGCAGCTATAATCGCGGGACTGTTTTCCGGTATGCCTATGCAATCCACGACTCCTACGTCCCCGCCTCCCGCCCCGGAGCCGAAGAAGCGACCCTGGTGGCAAAAAGTCCTGCTCGGCTTCGCCGCGATGTGCGTGGCCCTCGTCGTGGCCGGCGGCCTCGTGCTCGGCTACGCGCTCGTCGTGGCGTGGCCGAACATGCCGTCGCTCGACGCGCTGACCGACTATCGGCCGAAGGTGCCGCTGCGCATCTATACGTCGGATCACGTGCTGATCGGCGAATTCGGCGAGGAGCGTCGCGACGTCGTCCATTTCAAGGACGTGCCCGACTCGCTGAAGAAGGCGATTCTCGCGATCGAGGACGCGCGCTTCTACGATCACGGCGGCGTCGATCTCACCGGCATCGTCCGCGCCGGCTTCGTCGCGCTGACGAACGGCCACGCGTCGCAGGGCGCGAGCACGATCACGATGCAGGTCGCGCGCAACTTCTTCCTGTCGAGCGAGAAGACCTACACGCGCAAGATCTACGAGATGCTGCTCGCGTACCGGATCGAGCGCGCGCTGACGAAGGATCAGATTCTCGAGGTCTACATGAATCAGATCTATCTCGGCCAGCGCGCGTACGGCTTCGCGAGCGCCGCGCGGGTCTATTTCGGCAAGGACCTCAAGGACATCACGCTCGCGGAAGCCGCGATGCTCGCGGGGCTGCCGAAGGCGCCGTCCGCGTACAACCCGGTCGTGAACCCGAAGCGCGCGAAGGTGCGCCAGGAATACATCCTGCAGCGGATGCTCGAGCTGAACTTCATCACGCGCGAACAGTACGACGAAGCCGCCGCGCAGCCGCTCGTCGTCAAGGGGCCGGGCCGCGATTTCAGCGTGCACGCCGAATACGTCGCCGAAATGGTCAGACAGATGATGTACGCGCAGTATCGCGAGGAAACCTACACGCGCGGCTTCAACGTCGTCACGACGATCGATTCCGCGGACCAGCAGGTCGCGTACACCGCGCTGCGCAAGGGCATCATGGATTACGAGCGCCGCCACGGCTATCGCGGGCCGGAGGGCTTCATCGAGCTGCCGGCCGGCGCCGACGATCGCGAACAGGCGATCGACGACGCGCTGCTCGAGCACCCCGACAACGGCGAGCTGATCGCCGCGGTCGTGACGGCCGCGAGCCCGCGCCAGATCACGGTTGCGTTCATCGACGGCAGCACTGCGACGATCGAGGGCGACAACCTGCGCTTCGCGTCGGGCGCGCTGTCCGCCAACGCGCAGCCGAACCGCCGCATCCGCCCCGGCGCGATCGTCCGCGTCGTGAAGAACGACGCCGGCAAATGGTCGATCACGCAGTTGCCGCAGGTCGAAGGCGCGTTCCTGTCGATCGTCCCGCAGGATGGGGCGATCCGCTCGCTCGTCGGCGGCTTCGACTACAACAAGAACAAGTTCAACCACGTCACGCAGGCGTGGCGGCAGCCGGGTTCGTCGTTCAAGCCGTTCATCTATTCGGCGTCGCTCGACAAGGGCCTCGGGCCGGCCACCGTGATCAACGACGGCCCGCTGTATTTCAGCGCCGCGGAAACCGGCGGCCAGCCGTGGGAGCCGAAGAACTACGGCGGCGGCTTCGAGGGCCCGATGTCGATGCGCACCGCGCTGCAGCGCTCGCGCAACCTCGTGTCGATCCGGATCCTGAACCACATCGGCACGAAATACGCACAGCAATACATCACGCGCTTCGGCTTCGACGCGGAGCGCCATCCCGCCTACCTGCCGATGGCACTCGGTGCCGGTCAGGTCACGCCGCTACAGATGGCGGGCGCGTATTCGGTCTTCGCGAACGGCGGCTACCGCGTCAATCCGTACCTGATCGCCGAAGTCACCGATCCGAACGGCGCGATCGTCGCGCGCGCGCAGCCGCTCGTCGCCGAGCAGAACGCGCCGCGCGCGATCGACGCGCGCAACGCCTACGTCATGAACAGCCTGCTGCAGAGCGTCGCGCAGCGCGGCACGGGCGCGCGGACCAACGTGCTGAAGCGCACCGACCTCGCGGGCAAGACCGGTACGACGAACGACTCGCACGACGCGTGGTTCGCCGGCTACCAGCACACGCTCGCCGCGATCGCATGGATCGGCTACGACAATCCGCGCAGCCTCGGCGATCGCGAAACCGGCGGCGGCCTGTCGCTGCCGGTCTGGATCGACTACATGGGTGCGGCGCTGAAGGGCGTGCCCGAGTTCAAGCCGACGGCGCCTGACGGCGTCGAATCGCTCGGCGGCGAACTGTACTTCACCGAGTTCACGCCGGGTCACGGCTTCGTGTCGACGGTCGGCGTGCCGCAGGCGCCGGCCGCGCAGAACGTCGACGAGGCGGTGCCGCACGTCGACGAACAGGAAAAGCAGGACATCATGAACCTGTTCCGCGGCCACTGACCGGCGGCCCGGATCGGGATAGGGGCGGTCAGAGAGTCTGACCGATCCCCTCCCACACCACCCGGCATGCGGGTCCGCACCGGGCGGT